>CAJCJC010000091.1 GCA_903970575.1 Alphaproteobacteria bacterium | reverse complement strand
TGGATGGCCACGCCGCCGAGGACGCCATGAAACGCATCCTCGTCACCGGAGCCAACGGGTTCATCGGCCAAGGCCTCGTTCAGCGCCTGAACCTGGAAAGACGTCCTCATCGTGTCGCATTACGGCTGGCCGACGCCGCCTTTGGGGATCAGGCGGTAGTAGGGGACATCGGCCCCGACACCGATTGGCGCCGCGCCCTGGAAGGCATCGACGCCGTCATTCATCTGGCCGGCCGCGCCCATGTCATGGCGCGCGAAGCGGATGCGCTGGCGCAATTCCGCCGGGTCAACGCGGCTGGAACAGCCAATTTGGCGCGGCATGCTTCCGCCGCCGGCGTGCGCCGGTTCGTGCTGGTCAGCTCGGTCAAGGCGGCGGCCGATATCAGCGGCGCCACGCCGCTGCGCGAAACCGAGCCCCCGATTCCGCGCACCCCCTATGGCGTCTCCAAGCTCGAGGGGGAGCAGGCGTTACGTTCGTTCGCGGGCGCGATGGAGACGGTTATCCTGCGACCGCCCTTGGTGCACGGCCCTGGCGTCAAGGCCAATTTTCGCGCCTTGCTCCGCCTTGTCGATTATGGCCTGCCTTTGCCGTTCGGTTCTATTCGCAATCGGCGCAGCCTGATCGCCCGCGCAAACCTGGTGGACGCGATCCTGACCGCCGTTGAGTCGCCCGGCGCGTCGGGTGGGCTCTTTTATGTCGTCGACGGCCCGACGCTCTCGACCCCCGGATTGATCCGGGCCTTGGCCAAGGCGCTCGGCAGGCCGGCGCGGCTGATCCCCTGTCCACCCGCTCTGCTCTCCCTCGTCGCGCGCGCGATGGGAAGAGGCGAAGCAGCCGAAAGCCTCTTGGGATCGCTCGCGCTCGACGATTCCGCCTTTCGCACCGCAACAGGCTGGACCCCGCCGCTCAGCCAGCAGGCGGCGTTTCAGGACATCGCGGCATGGTATGCGCGGTCGAAGGCAAGACGCTGAGTAGTCCTGCTTCAGCAGGCGATCGCTTTAAGATGACCCCTGCCGCTTCATGTCATCTTTCGGCATCCCATTCCTCCCCGGAAGGCTCAGTGATGTCGGTTCCAGCGGGAATCGTTACGCTTCCAGCCAATCGCTCGCATAATCGCGCCAATAGTCCGGCTGCGAGAGGGCGGGAAGGCGCGACGGTTTTCGCGGCGCGCACGAATGTCGGGGGTAGGGTCTCCATATCAACTTTTTTGTCTTATAAGCCGCATCCAATCACGCACGCATCATTACAGTGTTCGTCGGGTTGTGGTGCTATAAATTTTGGCGAAAGGACTCTCGCATGTTCCCCAGCCTTTTCTTCGGCCTGCGCGAGGCCAAGGTGCCGGTCAGCCTCAAGGAATATCTGATGCTGATGGAGGCGCTCGACGCGCGCGCCGCCGGCTGGAGCGTCGATGATTTTTACTATATCGCCCGCGCCTCATTGGTGAAGGATGAGCGCTACCTCGATCGCTTCGACCGGGTGTTCGGGGCCGTTTTTCGTGGCGTGCTCCCGCCTGAGGGCGCCGCGCCCGAGGAGGTGGCGACCATCGGCCTGCCGGAAGAATGGCTGCGCAAAATGGCCGAGAAGCTTCTCACCGAGGAGGAGAAAAAGCAGATCGAGGCGCTGGGTGGCTGGGACAAGATCATGGAGACCTTGCGCCAGCGTCTGGAAGAGCAGAAGGGCCGCCATCAAGGCGGCTCGAAATGGATCGGCACGGCGGGTACGTCGCCGTTCGGGGCATACGGCTTCAACCCCGAGGGCGTGCGGATCGGCCAGGATGAAAGCCGCAACCGTCGGGCGGTGAAGGTGTGGGACAAGCGCGAGTTCCGCAACTTGGATGACGACGTCGAGCTCGGCACGCGCAACATCAAGGTGGTGCTCCGCCGCCTGCGCAAATTCGCCCGCACCGGCGCCCAGGACGAGCTTGACCTGCCGGGCACCGTGCGCTCCACGGCCCATAACGCCGGTTGGCTCGACCTCAAGCTCCAGGCCGAGCGGCATAACGCCGTCAAGGTCTTGCTGTTGCTCGATATTGGCGGCTCGATGGACGATCATGTCCGCATCTGCGCCGAGCTGTTTTCCGCCGCCAAATCCGAATTCAAGCATCTGGAGCAGTTCTATTTCCACAACTGCCTCTACGAAAGCGTGTGGAAGGACAACCGCCGTCGCGAATCCAACCGCTTGGCGACGGACGAGATGCTGCGCACCTATGGGTCCGATTATCGCGTCGTCATCGTGGGCGACGCCGCCATGAGCCCCTATGAAATCGTTCAGCCCGGCGGCAGCGTCGAACACTGGAACGCCGAATCCGGCGAGGTTTGGCTGACCCGTCTGTGCGAGACGTTCGAGCGCGTGGTCTGGCTGAACCCGACCCCAGAACGGGCCTGGTCCTACAGCCAATCCGCCGCCATCATTCGGCGCATTATCGCCGACCGCATGCATCCCTTGACGATCGGCGGGCTCGAAGCGGCGATGAAGTATCTAAGCCGGTGACGGCATCGCCTGACTGGCGGCGTCACCCGCTCCCGATGACCCGCAATCGCATCACCGGCAAAAGCCTGCCCGCCTTTCGCGCATAGGCGTCTATCGCCTTGTTCTGCCTGCGCATCGCCGGCCACGCCGCCGCGCGTTGATCGGCCGTCAACTCTTCCGCCCGAACCCTCTGTCTCCGTCGCCCGACCAGAATGTCGATTTCGGGATGCGCCTTCAGATTGTAATACCAGTTGGGCGCTTTCGGCTGGCCGTTATTGGAGGCCAGCACCAATATCCCCTCAGGATCGCCCGGATAATATTGAAGCGGGACCATCCGAATAAGCCCGCTCTTGGCCCCGACCGTATACATCAGCACCATCGGGATGCCGCCCAGATTGCCGCCGACGCGCCCGTTCGTATGGTGATAAACGAAGCGATGCGCCTTCATGAACCATTCGTAATCGGCCATCGAAAACACCCCTCTGCATTCCGCTTCAATCATACATGGCTGCGTCCGGCCCAGCCATTGCCTGCTCTACACCGGATCGGGTATTACATTTTATGAAATTAATGCCGCCGGCGCCCCCGGCTTCGCACCATGAGAGGTTCCCTTGCGCAGCGTTCCCTTTCGCCTCGGCGTCTTCCTCGCTCCGTTCCATCCGCTGGATGAGAACCCAACCCTCTGTTTCCAGCGCGATATCGACCTCGCCATCTGGGCCGACAAGATCGGCTTTGGCGAGTTCTGGTATGGCGAGCACCATACCGGCGGCTATGAGTTGAGCGCGTCGCCGGAATTGATGATCGCGGCGGCTTGCCAGCACGCCAAGCGCATTATTTTCGGCACCGGCGTGGTGTCGCTGCCCTATCACAACCCGTTGATGGTGGCGAACCGGATCGCGCAGCTGGACCATTTGACGATGGGCCGCCTCATCTTCGGCGCGGGCCCCGGGCTCTTGGTCAGCGACGCCCATATGCTGGGCCTCAACGTCAGCGAATCGCGGGACAAGCTCGATCAGGGGCTGGGCGTCATCCGCCGGCTGCTGCGCGGCGAATGGGTGACGGAGACGACGGATTGGTATGAGCTGCATGACGCGCATTGCCAGGTTCCGCCATATAACCCGGCGATGGAGGCCTGCGTCGCCAGCACGTTTTCGCCTAATGGCGGCGTGCTGGCCGCCAAGCATCAGGCGGGCATGCTGTGCCTGGCCTCGACCATGACGTCTGGCTTCGACTCCCTGTCGATGAACTGGAACATCGCGCAAGAGACGGCGGCGAAATTCGGCCGCACCATGGCCCCGAACTCCATCCGCTGCGCGACCGATCTCTATATCGCCGAAACCCGTGAAAAAGCGCTGGCCGACGTGCGCGAGGGCTACGCCCGCTATAACGAATATATTCTGAACCAGTCCAAGCATTTGCCTGGCTCGCCCGGCCATATCCCGCTGGAGGCCCAGATCGAAAGCGGCGAAATCGTGGTCGGCACGCCCGACGACGCCATCGCCCAGATTCGTCGCCTTGAGGCGAAAGTGCCGGATTTCGGAAGCCTGTTGCTGCTGGAAAAGAACTGGGCCAGCTTCGAAAACACCAAGCGCTCCTATGAGCTGCTCGCGCGCTATGTCCTCCCCGCGATCAACAACAGCAACGCCAACCGCCAGAAATCCTATGACTGGGCCGGCGCCCACCGCGAAGGCTTCGTCCAAGTCTTCGCCGCGGCGACTCAGCGCGCTTTCGCCAAACACCAAGCGGAAACCACCGCCAACGCAGCGGAGTAGGCGATTCGCCTTGCGTCGCCTCTGGGTCGGAGAGAGGGACGTAAAATCAATGACCTAAAGTATGCGTAGGGTGAACTAAGGCTTTGCGAAGCCCACCGGCCCGGGCGGTTCGGATAGGTGGGCTTCGCGAAGCCTCAGCCCACCCTACGATGTTTCGAGCCAGGATCTCGATGCAATTTGTGCTTGACAGAGTTCTGTAATGTTCTATTTATTGTCCCATGAGTTCCGCCATACCCACTTTGCACATGTTGGCCGATCCGCCGTCCGGCGGGTTTCGGGCGATGCGCGACCGGCAGATGGCGGAGCTGGCGCGGATGCGGGCGGCGGGGATGGCGACGATCGAGCGGATTGGGCGCTGGTCGGACGGGTTGTTGAGCGCCGCCGAGGTTAAGGAGCTGGCCGGCA
>CAJCJC010000090.1 GCA_903970575.1 Alphaproteobacteria bacterium | reverse complement strand
GCGTCGCGGCCTGGCTTATTCGCCAAGGGAAATTCGTGGAGGAGGGGCGGGTCATCCTGTCGACCACGCTGTGGCTGCTGCTGGCGCTGGTTCCACTGCAAATCTTCCTGGGAGACCTGCATGGGCTCAACACGCTCGCGTATCAGCCGGCCAAGATCGCCGCCATCGAGGGGCGCTGGACCACCACCACCCGCGCGCCGCTGACCCTGTTCGCCATTCCCGACAGCAAGACCGAGAGCAACCGTTTCGCGATCGACATTCCGGACCTCGGCAGCCTGATCCTGACCCATGATCCCAATGGCGAGATCGAGGGGTTGAAGCATTGGCCCGTCGCCGAAAGGCCGCCGATGGGGCCGCCTTTCTTCGCCTTTCGCATCATGGTCGGAGTCGGTCTTTTGATGCTCGCGCTGATCGTCGTTGGGAACATGATGCGCCGGGGCGGCCGGGTCTACGAAAACCGCGCCTTCCTTAAGGCCTGCGAGATCGCGGCGCCCTTCGGCTTCGTCGCCGTGCTGGCCGGCTGGGTCACCACGGAAGTCGGGCGGCAGCCCTGGACGGTCTATGGGTTGCTGCGCACCGCCGATTCCGTATCGCCATCGCTGACCGGGGCCAACGTCCTGCTCTCCTTTCTGGGCTATATCGCCGTCTACCTGCTCATCTTTCCCGCAGGGCTTCTGATC
Source organism: Alphaproteobacteria bacterium (assembly GCA_903970575.1). Classification (GTDB taxonomy): domain Bacteria; phylum Pseudomonadota; class Alphaproteobacteria; order BOG-932; family Roseiterribacteraceae; genus BOG-932. The sequence continues at coordinate 2,264 of CAJCJC010000090.1, read as the reverse complement.
ATGGCGCGGATCGTTCGGCATGGACCGGGCGCGACCATCGCCGATTCCCCGGTGGAAAGCGGCCGGCCCTCTCGGCCGGTGCAAATGCTGCCCGCGACGCTGGGGGAAGGATAACGCCATGGCGCCTTTCCATTTGGACCTTGTGCCGATCTGGACGGCGATCCTCGGGATTGGGATCTTTCTCTACGTCCTCCTCGACGGTTTCGACCTCGGCGTCGGCATTCTCTATGGCCTAGTGGGCGACGGAAAATCGCGTAATCTGGTCATGAACGCCATCGCGCCGGTTTGGGACGGCAATGAAACCTGGCTGATCCTGGGCGGGGTCGGATTGCTGGCGGCGTTTCCGCTCGCCTTCGCGATCATCATTCCCGGCGTCTATTTTCCGGTCACGCTGATGCTGCTCGCGATGATCTTCCGAGGCGTCGCCTTCGAATTCCGCTTTCGCGACGCGGAGCATCGCGGCCTCTGGGATCACGGCTTCTGTCTTGGCTCCGTCATCGCGACCCTGTCGCAGGGCATCATCCTGGGCGCCTTCATCCAAGGATTTACGACCGACGGGGAAGCGTTCACCGGCGGCTCGTTCGACTGCTTCACGCCCTTCTCGCTGTTGACCGGGGCAGCTCTCGTCCTCGGTTACGCCTTGCTGGGCAGCGGATGGCTGATCCTGAAGACAGAGGGGAATTTGCAGGCGTTCGCACGGCTTCAGGGGCGGCGCTGCTTGATCGGGGTGCTGGCGGCCATCGCCATCATCAGCATCTGGACACCGCTGGCCGACCCCGGCATCGCCGCGCGCTGGTTCAGCCGGCCGAATATCTTCTGGCTGGCGCCCGTCCCGATCGTGACCGCGCTGGTCGCCGTCTGGTCATGGCGCGCGCTCCACGGCAAAAGCGAGGGCGCGCCCTTCGTGGGGGCTGTGCTGCTGTTCCTGCTGTCCTATCTCGGCATCGCCATCAGCCTCTGGCCGATGATCGTACCGCATAAGCTCACCCTGTGGCAGGCCGCCTCGCCCGAGAGCACCCAGGCGTTCCTCTTGATCGGCACGCTGGTGCTGCTGCCGGTCATTCTGCTCTACACGGCATGGTCCTATTGGGTGTTCAGGGGCAAGGTGCGTGGCGATTCCGGCTACCATTGATCGGGGGCCGCTGGATATCCTCGCGCTGAACAGCGGCTCGTCGTCCCTGAAATTCGGCGTCTATCGGGTGGGACCATCCGGCGCCGAAATTTGCGTTTCAGGCGAAGCGGAGTCGATCGGCGAAGGCGAAGGCAAATTCTCCCTCCGCGATTCGCGTGGGGCGATGCTGGCGACCGAAACGGCGCGCTTCCCCAGCCCACGCGAAGCGATCGCCCGCATCGGCAAGGCGCTGGATGATTTGAACCTGCCCGCGCCGGCCGGCATTGGGCATCGGATCGTCCATGGCGGCCCAAACCTGCGCGCGCATTGCCTGATCGACGATAGGGTGCTGACCGAACTTGAGGCCGCGACGGCGTTCGCGCCGCTGCACATGCCCGCCGCGCTTTCCGTCATCCGCTTCGCGCGGGATCACTTCCCCGGCCTCAAACAGGCGGCGTGTTTCGATACCGTCTTTCACGCCGACATGCCGGGCTTGGCGCGGACCTTGCCGCTCCCGGAAGCGCTCAGGTTCCATGGCCTTCATCGCTACGGCTTTCACGGCCTGTCCTGCGAATCGATTATCCGCCAACTGGGCGGCGATGCGCCGAAGCAACTGGTGATCGCCCATCTGGGCGCCGGCGCGAGCATCACCGCCGTCAAGGGCGGCGGGTCCATCGACACCAGCATGGGGTTGACGCCCACCGGCGGCGTGATCATGGCCACGCGCAGCGGCGACCTCGACCCTGGAATCCTGATCTATTTGCTACGCGAGAAGGGGTTCGACGCCGCTACGCTTGAAACCCTGGTCAACCACCGATCGGGCCTTTTGGGCGTCTCCGGAATAAGCGGCGATATGCGGGCGCTGCACGCGGCCGCCCCGGCGAACGCGAACGCACGCCTTGCCACCCGGATGTTCTGCTATTCCGCGCGGAAGGAGATCGCGGCGATGATCGCGGCGCTGGGCGGGATCGACATGCTCGTCTTCACCGGCGGCATCGGCGAAAATGACGCCGAGGCGCGGGCCGAGATTTGCGCCGGCCTCGCCTGGGCCGGAATCGACATCGACCACGACCGCAACAGAGCGGCGGTCAATCCGATGAACGCGTCTGGGTCTCGTTGCCGAGTAATGGTGTTGCCCTCGCTGGAGGACGAA
>CAJCJC010000089.1 GCA_903970575.1 Alphaproteobacteria bacterium | reverse complement strand
CTTTTTCTATCATTCGAACGAAGGCAAGGAGATCGTCGGGATCGTCAAGGTGTCGCGGGAATTCTACCTCGACCCCAAGGACGAGAGCGGCAAATTCGGCATGGTCGACGTGACCGCCGTGGAAAAACTGAAAACGCCGGTGACGCTCGCCCAGATCAAGGCCGATCCGGCGCTGGCCAGTATGGCGCTGGTCCGCCAATCCAGGCTGTCGGTGATGCCGGTGACGCCGGAGGAATGGGCGCGCATCATGACGCTTGGCGGAGCCGGCTAAGATTTACGGCGTCAGAACGGCCGCTCCGGCGATAAGGCCGATCACCGCGCCGATGGTAAGCACGGTCCGCAAGGTCGGGTACCAGACGGGCAGCCCCTGACCTCTCATATCCCAAACCCAGTGAAGCCCGAGCGCTACGGCTAGGCCCAGCAGGCGCGCCCGTTCCCAGCCCTCTGGCCAGAGCAGCAACGCCCAGGCCGCGAGGCTGGACGCCATGGCGAGCGTGACGACCGAGGCCTTCGGCGCCGGCCGCGCGATCGCCAACCCCCAACGCGCGCCGCCGAGGAACGAGAGGATCAGGGCGGCGTAGACCCCAAGCGCGGTCGCCGCGATGGCCCTGGCCTCAGGGAAGATCACGCCCGCGACAGGGGGCGCCAGAAAAGGAATTAGGCCAAGAAGGCCATAGATAAGGACGGAGCGTGGTATTGAAGTCAGCGTCGCCATCATGATCCGGGGTTTGCAATCCTCATGCCATGGCTCCGTGTTCCATGATCTCACCCATCGATATTCACCGATAGCGCTCCAGGACAAGCGCACAAAATTCTAGGTTTTAGGGAAACGTGCTGGCGTGACGATCGAAACGCCCCGGAATGGATCGAGCGCCAGGAGGTCACGGTCCCCGGTTACAATGATCTCCGCCGACCCATCGACGGCCAATTCGAGGAATTTGTCGTCCCCTGGGTCGCGGTAGGCATTTATGACTCGTACAACTTCGACACGCTCGGCAACGCGGTCGAACAGACGCAAGAATTCCTGCAGTTCGCCGAGCGTGAGATAAGGATCGAATTTGGAGCGGCCCAGAACCTCCGCCAACGCCATCAATGTCGCCTCGGAGGCAATCACGCGATCGTTAGCCAAAGCATGCTGCACAGCCTGGGCCGGCAAGGATCGCGGGGCCAGAAGCCTGCTTACGATCGCGTTCGTATCGAGGACGATGCGCCTAAACGCCAAGAATTTCGCTCAGCGTTTCTTCGGTCATGCCGCGAGCGGCGGCGTTCTCGGCAACGCTATCGCAGAAGCGCTGAAAATCCGCGACATTGGCCGCGCGCAAGCGTTCGTACTCGCCCGGCGGAAGCACGACAGCGATTTCACGCTTTTGCCGACGTATGACAATCGGCTCACGTTGGGCCGCGTCCAGCAGCGTCGCCAGATTCTGCTTTGCCTCAGTGGCAGATACGTAGCGCATGGTATGCCTCTAAAATAGACAAAATAGACAAAATAGACAAGTTTTCAAGTTTACCGTTGAGGCGAAACGCATCCGTCTCGGCGCGACGGAAACCACGTGCTAGACTTCCGCCCAAGGCTACTCAGAGGGGAATATGTCGGTATCTTCCATTTCCGCGCCGTCTCCATTCCGGGCGATGCGCGTCGGGCCGATGACCTTGCGCAACCGGTTCATCAAGTCCGCGACGAATGAGGGCATGGCGAAGGGCGGCGTGCCGTCCAAGATGCTGGCTAAGTGGCATGAGGCCTTCGCCAAGGGCGGCATAGGCATGACCACGGTCGCGTATTGCGCGGTTAGCCCTGACGGGCGGACGTTCATCGACCAGGTATCGATGAACGAGCAATCGCTGCCCGATCTGCGGGCGTTGACGGAGGCGGTGCATCGCCATGGCGCGGCGATCTGCGCCCAGATCACCCATGGGGGCGCGTTTACGTTCCTGCCTGAGTTGACGTCCGGTCGTCCGATGAGTTCGTCCGGCGGGTTCAACGCGGTCGGCGCGCTGTCGGGCCGTTTCCTCAGGCGCGGCATGAATGAGGCCGATATGGAGCAGGTGGCCGAGGAATTCGCCGCCGCCGCCCGGCTGGCGCGCGAAGCCGGGTTCGACGCGGTGGAAATTCACATGGGCCATGGCTATCTGCTGAGCCAGTTCCTGTCGCCGATGTACAACAAGCGCCGCGACCAGTATGGCGGCGGACCTGAGAACCGGGCGCGCTTTCCCGCCATGGTGCTGAAGCGAGTTCTGGAGGCGGTGGGCCAGGACCTCGCGGTTATTTGTAAAATTTGCGTCACGGAGGGCACGAAGACCGGGGCCACGGCCGAGGACGCGGCGGTCGTCGCCCGCGTGCTGGAGGCGGCGGGGGCGCATCTGCTGGTGCTGTCTGGCGGCATGAATGTCGAATCGCCGTGGATCATGTTCGGCAGTCCCCTGCCCAAGGCGGCGGTCGAGGGCGCGCAAAGCTGGCTCATGAAAATGGCGATGCGAATCCTGAAGGCGAAGGAACCCCGGACCGAGTTCCACGAGATGTATTTTCTGGAGCATTCACGCAAGGTGCGGGCGGCGGTGCGCATGCCGCTCGCCTATCTGGGCGGCGTCGAATCCCTGGCCAATGTCGCGCAGGCGATGGCGGACGGGTTCGATTGCGTGGCGATGGGGCGTGCGCTGATCCGCAATCCAGCCCTGGTCAACGAGTTTCACGTGGGTCAGGCGGAAAAGGCGGGCTGCAATCGTTGCAATGAATGCGTCAGCATGATGTACACGGCCGGCGGCACCAGCTGCGTCCTGGACGCGCCCAATGACCCCGCGCTCAACGCCATGCCGGCGGCGGCTTGATGCCTTGCCCAAGCTTGCCGTTGACCGGCGGTTGCCAATGCGGCGCCGCGCGGTACGAAATCGCGGCCGAACCGCTTACGGCGATCGCCTGCCATTGCATGCAATGTCAGAAACAAAGCGCCAGCGCCTTTGGCATGACGCTCCGCGTCGCGCGGGAAAGCGTTACGGTTAAGGGAACGCTCGCGCGCTGGGATCGCAAGGCGGAGAGCGGGAATATCCTCACCTGCCTGTTCTGCCCCGTCTGCGGCGTGCGGCTGATACATCAGGCGGGCGAGGCATCGGTGACCGTCAATCTCAAGGCCGGCACGCTGGACGACACGAGCTGGCTTAAGCCCGCCGGCCATATCTGGGTCGAAAGCGCCCAGCCCTGGGTCAGGGAGCATCTGGCCGGCCCGATCTATGAAAAGGCGCCGCCCGCGTTCGACGATCTGATCGCCGCCTGGCGCCAGGAACAGGGCTGAGGGCGGGCGGATGCTGGCGAAGCTTCAACGCAATATCCTTGCGGGGCTTTTCATCGTCATTCCGATCTGGCTCACGATCTGGGTGATCACGTTCCTCATCGAGCTGCTGATCGAGTTCGGAAGGCCGATCGCATCGATATTGGCGGGCTGGATCGCCCCAAGCTCCCCCATGCTGGCCGCCCTGTTCCGCGCCGACTGGTTCATCGACGCGATGGCGGTGCTGATCGTCCTGATTGGCTTGTTGGTCATCGGCGTCGTGGGGCGGGCGGTGATCGGGCGGCGGCTGCTCGACGCGTTCGACCGGCTTATGGCGCGAATTCCGTTGGTCCAGTCGATCTACGGCTCCGCGCGCAAGCTGATCCAAACGGTGCAGACCAAGCCCGAGGGACATCAGCGCGTGGTGCTGATCGAGTTTCCGTCGCCCGGCATGAAAGCCGTCGGACTCGTCACCCGCACCTTTTTCGACGCCGCGACCGGAACCGAGATCGCCGCCGTTTACGTGCCGACCACGCCGAACCCCAGTTCAGGTTACGTCGAACTGGTTCCGGCCGACACGCTGGTCCCCCTCGACTGGACGGTGAACGAGGCGCTCACCTTTATCATCTCCGGCGGCGCCGTGGCCCCGGAGAGTTTCCGGTTCTTCGCGCCGCTCGGGAACGCGGCCGTGGTCCGGATGGGTGTGTGAAATCCCGGCGCGTGTCGACCGATCAGACTTCAACATCCAAGAAGGCGACCCTTGAGATGTTGGTGGTGAAGTCTTCCTTGATCGCCAGATGAACAGGCGCGTCGGCATAGGCCTGATAGTCCGCAAGGCTGGCGTAATCGCCGATCACTTGCCATTGCATCTGGTCCGGGCCGCTGACTGACGCCGCGTTCGGCTCCACGACATAGTTTTGGACCATCGGCAGTTTGCCCATTTCGCGAATGGCGGAGACGTTCCGCTCCCGCGCCTCCGGCGAGGCGTCCGGCTTGAAGCTGAACATGACGACATGGCGAACCTTCACGCCCGGCGCCTTGGCGAATCCAACCGGTATCCGAAGGTCCAAATCGCACTGGGCCTCGGCGCGGCAATGCGACGTCAACTCCAATCGCGCCTTTTGGAAGCGTTCATCGACCGATGTCCTCGCGCGGTGAGCGAAGTCATCGATCTGGAACATATAAATCCACTCGAATCGGGTCGGAAATTGCGTGGGGCTGAGGTTCCGGCCCACCAACAGGCCATCGACGCCGGCGGCCTTGGCGCTGTCTTTGAAACCCGCGATGATGTTTGCGGCGCGTTCGGGCGAAATATCGTCATTGAAGTTGAACAGCCTGGTTTCCAATCGCGCGAAACGCGTGTTGTCCGTCGCGGCGGAGGCTGCAAGCGGGATCATGACGCCGCCGATCGCCGCCGCCGAGGCCGCGAGCGCGATGACTTCACGCCGATTTGGTTCACGTCTGTCGGGCATTTCCACCTCTCCGGCCGCCGGATTGCTGAACGAACCTAACATCGCAATGCGTGCAAATCGCGCCGTCGGCGGGTTTTGTCCGCGATGCGCGCAGTTACCCTTCCCGCGCGAGCAGCGCCTCGATCTCGGCCTTGAAATCCTGGCGCAGCTTTTCGTGGAATACGCCGCTGGCCGGGGCGGCGAAGCCGGTATGGACGGCCTTGACCAGGCCGTCGCGGCCGATGAAGAAGGTGGTCGGCCATGAATCCAGCCCTTGCGCCTGAGGAATCTTGGCGGATTGCTGATCCGGCGCGCCGCAGACCAGGACGGTATAATCCAGGCCATAGCGGCGGATGAACGCATGCAGCCGCGCCAAACTCTCCATCTGCTCGCGCTCCTCGAAATCGAGCGTCACGACTTCCAGACCCCGCGAGCGGTATTCCCGATACATCTCCTCCAGGAAGGGCGCTTCGTCATGGCAGTTCGGGCACCAGCTGCCCGAGACGGCAACGATCAAGACTTTGCCTTTGAACCGAGGATCGGTGTTCGACACCAAATGACCGTCGATATCCGGGAAACTGAAGGCGAAAGGCTCGTTCGGGTCCTTCACCCCGGTATGGGTCATCGGATCGGAAGGGTCCGCGACATTCCTGGCCCGGGCGTCATCGGGGCGATAGCCTGTCAGCGTGTCGGTGCCGGCGAACGGGCTGCGCAGGGTCAACGTCAGCGCCCCGTCGGCGGAGGGGATCACGTCCAGCACCAGGCCGTTATCGCCGGTGAAATCGCTGAGCGTCAGCTTGCCGTCCCGCCACTGCCCGGTCAGTGCGCCGGTGTCGCCGTCGATGCGCAGGATCGCCGCAGACACGTCCGCGCCCTTTTGCCGGACGATGAGACGCCAGGATTTCTCATCATGCTTATGGCTGTTGGCCGGCAGAATCCAGACGCCGTCGATATTGGGCGGGTTGGCGTCACCCTTCGCGACCGTGGGCGCGCGATGGGCATGGAAGGCGAAAGGAAGGCGATGCGGCGGGGGCGGTGTCAGCGGGGACGGCGGGTTCGGTTCATAGACGCCATCGAGCGTCCCAT
>CAJCJC010000088.1 GCA_903970575.1 Alphaproteobacteria bacterium | reverse complement strand
GTCGCCGCGGCGTCATAGATCTGCCCCTGGCTCAGCGTGTTCGAGGTCAAGGCCAGAATGATGACCGGGAACTGGGCCGCGTTGAATTTGAAATAGGTCGGATTGCTGCGCAGGCTGCTCGGCAGGTCCGCGCGGGAGGCGACGATCGCCGCCTCCACGTCGCGCGCGGCGCCATTGATATCGCGGTTCAGGCCGAAAAGAAGCTGAATATTCGTGCGGCCCTGGGAACTGCTGGATGTCATCTCGGTGACGTCTGCGATGGCGCCGAGATGGCGTTCCAGCGGCGTCGCCACGCTGCTCGCCATCACCTCCGGGCTTGCGCCCGGCATATTCGCGTTGACGGCGATCGCCGGAAAGTCGATCTGCGGCAGAGGCGCCACGGGCAATAGACGGAAAGCGAGAACGCCAGCCAGCGCGACGCCGAGGGTTAACAGCGTGGTTGCGACCGGCCGGGCGATAAAAGGCGCCGACAGGTTCATGTCACTGCTTCCTCGCCGTCTATCAGACGCCCACGCCGCTGTCCGAACCGAACCGCCAGACGGTCGAAGGCGAGATAGATCACCGGCGTCGTGAAAAGCGTCAGCGCCTGGCTGACGATCAGGCCGCCGACGATGCTGACGCCGAGCGGATGGCGCAGTTCGGAACCCGTGCCCGTTCCGATCATCAGCGGCAGCGCGCCGAACAGGGCGGCGACGGTCGTCATCAGGATCGGACGAAAGCGCAGCAAGCAGGCCTGGAAGATCGCCTCGCGCGGAGTCTTGCCCTCGTTGCGCTCGGCCTCGATCGCGAAGTCGATCATCAGAATCGCGTTCTTCTTCACAATGCCGATCAGCAGGATGATCCCGATGATCGCGATGATGGTCAGATCGTCGCCGACCAAAATCAGCGCCAGAAGGGCGCCCACGCCGGCCGAGGGCAATGTCGAGAGAATGGTGACGGGATGGATGAAGCTCTCATAGAGAACGCCTAGTACGATATACATCGTCACGATGGCGGCCAGAATCAGCAAAAGCTCATTCGAGAGATTCTTCTGAAACGCGAGCGCGGCGCCCTGAAAACTGGTCTGGATCGAGGAGGGCATCCCGATCTCTTTCTCCGCTTTCTGGATAGAATCGACCGCGGCGCCGAGCGACGCGCCGGCGGCGAGGTTGAACGAAACATTGGTCGCCGGAAATTGACCCAGATGATTGATCAGCAGAGGCGAAGCCTCCTCCGTCACCTTGGCGATCGCCGTCAGCGGCACCTGGCCGCCGGATGACGACGGCAGATAAATCGACGAAAGCGACTGAATCGAATTCTGGAGCGCCGGATCGGCCTCAAGAATGACCCTGTACTGGTTCGACTGCGTGAAGATCGTCGTAATCTGGCGCTGGCCGAACGCGTCGTAGAGCGCGTTGTCGACGGTCCCCACGGTTATTCCAAACCGGCCCGCGCTGTCCCGATCGACGTTGATATAAGCCGCGATGCCCTGATTCTGCTGGTCGCTCGCCACATCCTCGAGATCAGGCTCCTGCCGCAGCCGGTCGACCAGTTTGGAGCTCCATTTCGCGAGTTCGTCCGGGTCGGCGTCCTCGAGAATGAATTGATACTGCGTGCGGGAGATCGTGTCCGCCAGCGTCAAATCCTGCACCGGCTGCATATACAGCGAGATGCCGGACACGGAGGCGGTTTCCCCCTGCAACCGGCGAATGACGTCGGACGCGGTCTCGCCCCGCTGCTCCATGGGCGTCAGATTGATCAGGAAACGGCCGCTGTTCAGCGTGACGTTGCTGCCGTCGACGCCGATGAAGGATGACAGGCTTTCGACGTCCGGATCCTTCAGGATCGCCGCCGCCATCGCTTGTTGCCGATTGGCCATCTCGGCGTAGGAAATGGATTCGCTGGCCTCGGTAATGCCCTGGATAAGGCCCGTATCCTGGACCGGAAAAAATCCCTTTGGAATGACGATATAGAGAAGCGCGGTCAGAACGACGGTGCCCGTCGCCACGATCAAGGTCAGGGATTGGCGGTCGAGAACCCAGTTCAGCATCCTGCCATATTCGGCGATGATCGAATCGAACCAGCGATCGGTGCGCCGGCTCAAAGCCGATTCCTCGGATTTCGGACGATGCTTCAGCAACTTCGCGCAGAGCATCGGCACGAGGGTAAGGGATACGACGGCCGAAATCAGAATGGTGACCGCGAGCGTGATGGCGAATTCGCGAAACAGCCGTCCGACCACGTCGCCCATGAATAACAACGGAATCAGAACCGCGATCAGCGAAACCGTGAGCGATATGATGGTGAAGCCAATCTGGCCGGAACCCTTGAGCGCGGCGTCAAGCGGCTTTTCTCCCTCCTCGATATAGCGGGAGATGTTCTCGATCATGACGATGGCGTCGTCGACAACGAACCCCGTGGCGATGGTGAGCGCCATCAGCGAAAGATTGTTGAGGCTGAACCCGAGCAGATACATGACCGCGAACGTGCCCACCAGCGATAGCGGCACCGAAAGACTGGGGATGATTGTCGCCGGTATGTTGCGCAAGAAGACGAAGATCACGAGCACCACGAGCGCGACCGCGAGCATCAGCTCGAACTCGACGTCGCTGACCGAGGCGCGGATGGTGTTGGTGCGATCGGTCAGCACCTCCACGTCAACCCCGGCCGGCAGCGAGCCCCGGATTTCCGGCAGCATCCGCTTGATGGAATCGACAACGCTGATCACGTTCGCGCCTGGTTGACGCTGGACGTTCAGGATCAGCGCGGGGGTTGAATTCATCCAGGCGCCAAGCTTCGTGTTTTCGGCGCTGTCGACCAGTTGCGCGACATCTATCAGTCGGACCGGCGCGCCGTTCTTATACGCGACGATGATATTCTTATATTCGTCGGCGCTACGCAGCTGATCGTTGGAATTGATGGTGTAGGCGCGGGTCGGCCCGTCGAAGCTGCCCTTTGGCGTGTTCTGGTTGGCGTTGCTGATGGTCGTCCGCAAATCGTCGATGTTGAGGCCATAAGCCGCGAGCGCCTGTGGGTTCGCCCGAACGCGGACGGCCGGGCGCTGACCGCCGCTGATGCTGACGACGCCCACGCCCGCAAGCTGAGAAATCTTCTGGGCGATTCGGGTATCCGCCAGATCCTCGACCTTGGTCAGCGGCAAAACCTTCGATGTGATGCCAAGCGTCAGCACGGGAGCGTCCGCCGGATTGATCTTGGCGTAGATCGGCGGCGCAGGCAGATCCGACGGCAACAGATTGCCGGCTGCGTTGATCGCCGCCTGAACCTCCTGCTCGGCGATATCCAGCGTTAGGTCGAGCCCAAATTGCAGCGTGAGGATCGAGGCGCCGGCCGAACTGGACGACGACATCTGGTTGAGGCTCGGCATCTGACCGAATTGCCGCTCGAGCGGCGCCGTTACCGACGACGTCATGACCTCCGGGCTCGCGCCCGGATAGAACGTCTGAACCTGGATCGTCGGATACGCCACTTCCGGCAGCGCGGACAGGGGAAGGGTCTGAAAAGCCATCAGGCCCGCCAGCATGATCGCGATCATTAACAGAGTCGTCGCGACCGGCCGCAGAATGAAAATTCGTGAAGGATTCATCGGATGCGACTGGTGCGCCTAGGAATAAGACAGGGAATCGTTGAAGACGGAATCGAAATCGTCGCCTTGCGGCCGCGTCCGCGCGGAGCCGCCATTACGTGCCGCTCCACCGTGTCACTGGGACCCTCCGGCCGGAGGTTGGCCGCCCGCCGCGCCGTCTCGCCGGCGCCGGGCGCCATTCGGTGGGCCCCCGGCGGGGGCCGGTTGCGCGCCTGGCAAGATGACCTTGGCGCCGTCGCGCAAACGATCGACGCCATCGGTCACAACCGTCTCGCCCGGCTCGATTCCGGAAAGTATCGCCTGACGTTCGCCCTGCGTCACGCCCAGCTTGACCGGCTTCACCGAGACCGTGCTGTCGGGATTGACGACATAAACGAACGTCCCCGGCGCGCCCCGCTGAATCGCCGCCGAGGGCACGATGGTCTGGTCATGCAACGTGTTGACCAGCAACTGAATATTCACGAACTGGTTGGGAAACAGCCGCATATCGGGGTTGTCGAACTGTGCGCGCAGTTTGAACATGCCGGTCGTGGTGTCGATCTGGTTATCGTAAGTGCTGAGTTCGCCGGTCGCGAGCTTTGTGGTGTTGCTCCGGTCATAAGCGGTCGCCACCAGCTTCTGTCCGTCATGGATCGGCTGCGTCACCTGAATGACGCTATCCTCCGGAAGCGTGAAGATCACCGAAATCGGCTGAAGCTGCGTGATCACGACGATGCCGTTGGTCGTGCTGCTGGGCGTGATGTAATTGCCCTGATCCACCTGCCTCAGCCCGACGCGCCCGGTCACGGGCGAGACGATATGGCAATAATTGAGGTTGATGGTCGCGCTGTCGACCGCAGCCTGGTCGGCGATCACCTGCCCCTGATATTGCCGCACCAGGGCGGCCTGCGTGTCGTATTGCTGGCTGGCGATCGAATCCTCGGCCACCAGCTTGCGATACCGCTCCTCGTCGAGCTGCGCGTCCTTCAGCAGCGCCTGATCCTTTGCGAGCGTGCCGCGCGCTTGTTCGAGAGCCGCCTGATAGGGACGGGGATCGACCTGCGCCAGGAAATCGCCGGCCTTGACCATCTGGCCTTCCTGGAAACCGATCTGCTGGAGAATGCCGCTGATCTGGGTCAGGACCGTCACTGTCTGTAACGGGGTCACCGTACCCAGCGCATTCAGAACGACCTGCACATCGCCCTTGTCGACCTTGGCCACGTTCACCGCCATTGGCGCGCCGGCCCCCGGGCGTCCGCCGGCCGGCTGTTCATGCGCCGGTCGGCGTACGAGCACGACAATCACGACAAGAACCACGAGGACGCCCAGGATCAGCTTCCAGTTGTTCCGGATCCTGGTCATGGGTCGAAAGCCGGTGGAACGCCGAAGGATCGGCTGCTCGGATTTCGTCGTGTTGATAGCCATTCGTCAAAAATCTCGTTTATGCGTTCGCCTGACACGGGATCACATATCAGGATGCGCGGCGGGGCGCTACGCGGCACTGCGCGTCAAATCATACTACCGTCTTTACGCGCGGAACGATTACGCACTCCGCAATTTCTTCCTGCGTTCGTGATAGTGTCAAAAGTGAAATGTATTTGGCTAGTTAAACGCGCAAAGGCATTGTTATCCGGCGCGTCGCGGCGGCTAAAAGCGACGCGTCAAAAAGGGGGGAAATGTCGTGGAAAAATTGATTTACGCCATATGGAAGGGCGCGGAAGACATCAACCTCTTCAACGAACGCCTGCTCGGGCCGGTTCGGGTTAAGCTCGTCGCGCTTGGGGCCGATCGCCTTCAATTTAACGTGGTCGACGATTCCGTGGCGCGCGGCGCGGCCTTGCGTCAGGAAAATCTGCGGCCCGGACCGACCGCACTGGCGTCGCTCTGGCTCAATTCCGCCCATCTGCGGCGCCCCTTCGAACAGGCGCTTGAAGAGGTCGCGCCCCGCATCGCGGGCTATGCGGTCACGGAGTCGACGGTGCTGCCGATCTCGGACGCCGCGCCGGACGGCGCGCGCACGCGCGGCTTTTCCCAGATCGCGCTCATCCAAAAGCCGGCGCGGCTGACGATCGAGGCCTATCTGGATATATGGCTCGGGTCGCACACCAAGGTGGGGGTGGAGACCCAGTCGAACTTCTATTACTGCCAAAATATCGTGAACCGGCTATTGACGCCGGGCGCCCCCGCTTTCGCGTCGATCGTGGAGGAATGCTTTCCACTGGATGCCATGATCGACCCAAAAATCTTCTACGACGCCGCGGGCGATCCGGTGAAGTTCCAGGAGCGCCTCGACCGCATGATGGCCAGTTGCGCGCGCTTCATCGATTTCGACAAGATCGACGTGATGATCACCAGCGCGTTCCGGTTTGGCGGGTGGACGGATAACGGCGCGCAGCCCCCGTACACGGGGCTGTAAAGCCTCGTCATTTATCGCGCGAGAACATCCGGCTAAGCCCGGCCGCTTGGCGATGCCAGTCGCGCACCGGAATGGCGGGATAGCCGGCGACCGTCGCGCCGGGCGGCACGTCGCGGGTCACGCCGCTGCCGC
>CAJCJC010000087.1 GCA_903970575.1 Alphaproteobacteria bacterium | reverse complement strand
AATGCCGAGCGTGACCGCGATGGCCGCGACGGCTGTGGATGAGCGATGATGGATGCGTGTCATGTCAATCACGATAGTCTCCTGGGTTTCAAAGGTTCAACCGAGGCCAGACTGTCGCCGCAAGCGCCGAGAATCCCACTAAAAAGCGCTGTTTTATGTTTATTAAGGAGGTTTTAGCGAACGTCCGCGACCCGCTGCGCGGCGAGCTGTTGTGCGACATCACCCCTGCCGATGGATTTTGGTGCGCACGGCAGTTATAAGTGCGCCCTCTTTTGTCCGGATGATTCCCCATGTTCGATTTGCGCGCGATACGCGACGACCCGGCCGGCTTCGACAAAGCCTGGGCGCGGCGCGGCCTGGAGCCGAAGGCACAAGCTATTCTCGGTCTGGATGCCGAGCGGCGCCAGGCGCAGACCCGTTTGCAGCAGGCGCTTGCCCGCCGCAACGAGGCGTCGAAGGAAATCGGCGACGCCAAGAGAACGCGCGATGAGGACAGGGCCGCCGCGCTGATGGTGGAGGTGGCCGCGCTGAAGGCCGATCTGCCCAGGTTGGAGGAGCAGGAAAAGGCGATTGGCTCTACGCTTGAAGCGTTTCTGGCCGCATTGCCAAATTTTCCGGCGGATGACGTGCCAGATGGCCTCGACGAAACGGGCAATGTCGAGCACCGTAGCTTCGGCGCGCCTACACCGATTGACTCGCCCAAGGATCACGTCGCGCTCGGCGAAGCGCTCGGCATGATGGATTTTGGCGCGGCGTCGAAGCTTTCCGGGGCGCGCTTTACCGTCCTTGGCGGCGCGCTGTCGCGGCTTGAGCGCGCGCTCGGCCAGTTCATGCTCGATCTGCATACCAGAGAGTTCGGTTACCGCGAGATGTCCGTTCCCTTGATGGTTCGCGATAACGCGATGTTCGGCACCAGCCAGTTGCCGAAATTCGCCGACGATCTGTTCCAGACCACAAATGGTTATTGGCTCATACCCACGGCCGAGGTCTCGCTCACCAATCTGGTGGGCGACCAGATACTCGAGGCGGAAAGCCTGCCGCTCAGGATGACGGCGTTGACGCCCTGTTTCCGCGCCGAGGCCGGTTCGGCTGGGCGCGACACGCGCGGGATGATCCGCCAGCATCAGTTCTGGAAAGTGGAACTGGTTTCCATCACGACGCCGGACGCCTCGAACGCCGAGCATGAGCGCATGACCGAGGCGGCGGAGACCGTGCTTAAGCGGCTGGAATTACCCTTTCGCACGATGCTGCTCTGCGCCGGCGATATGGGGTTCGCGGCCCGCAAGACCTATGATCTCGAGGTCTGGCTGCCGGGGCAGGGCGCCTATCGCGAAATCTCCAGCTGCTCGAATTGCGGCGACTTCCAGGCGCGGCGGATGAAGGCGCGTTTCCGCCCGCGCGGGGCGGAGGGTTCTCCCGAATTCGTCCATACGCTGAACGGCTCGGGCCTCGCCGTCGGTCGGGCGCTGGTCGCGGTGATGGAGAATTATCAGCTTCCCGATGGGGCGATCGCCATTCCGGCCGTGCTGCGGCCTTATATGGGTGGCCTCACAAATATCGCCGCGACGCATGAATAGGCCGCCTCTCGACCTGTCCACCGCACGTATCCTGATCTCGAATGACGACAGCATCCACGCCGCCGGCATCAAGGCCCTGGAGCGCATCGCCCTGGCGCTGACGGATGACGTATGGGTCTGCGCGCCGGAGACCGAGCAGTCGGGCGCAAGCCATTCTCTGACCATCCACCGGCCGTTGCGCGCCCGCAAATATGATGAACGGCATTATTCCGTCGACGGCACGCCGACCGATTGCGTCATGCTGGCGATGAACAGCCTGTTGGGCGACCGACGGCCCGATCTGGTGCTGTCGGGCATCAATCACGGGGCTAACATGGGCGATGATGTGACTTATTCCGGCACCGTCGCCGCGGCCATGGAGGCCACCTTGCTTGGCGTGCGCGCCATCGCGCTCAGCCAGCGCTTCGATGAAGATACGCCGCTGTCTTTCGCGGTTCCCGAACGGCTCGCGCCGGACCTGATCCGCCGGCTGGCGACAGCGCCGTGGGCGGAGAATGTTCTTTTGAATGTCAATTTTCCGGCCATGCCGCCGGATGCGGTGACGCGCGAGCAGGTGGTGCGGCATGGCAGGCGCAAGCTGGGCGACGATTTGCGCGAGCGCTTCGACCCGCGCGGTCGCGCCTATTTCTGGATCGGCCCGCAGCGCAATGGTGAAACGCCGGCCGCCGATACCGATATCGCCGTCGTCGAGGGCGGCGGCATATCGATTACCCCGATCTGTCTCGATCTGACGCATTATCAATCCATGGCCGGATTCGCCGATGTCCTGCGGTGAGTCAAGCGGCCCAGGGATGGGGCGTTGACTCGATGGAAATGACTTGACCGCGGACGCACGCAAGCTTCGTTTGTTAATGTCGCTGCGCCGCTCGGGAATAACCGATACGGCCGTGCTGCGCGCCATCGAGCGTGTTCCGCGCGAGCGGTTCGTCCCCGCGAGCTTCCAGGATCGCGCCTGGGACGACACCGCCTTGCCGATCGAGCACGGCCAGACCATCAGCCAGCCTCTGGTCGTCGCGACCATGACCGCGGCGCTTGACCTGGATGAGCGCCGGAAAGTGCTGGAGATCGGGACGGGTTCCGGATACCAGACCGCCGTCCTGGCGCGGCTTGTCCGCCGGGTCTACACCATTGAGACGATTAAGCCGCTGCAGGACGCGGCGGCGCGACTTCTGGAAGCTTTGCGCATTCACAACGTCACGATGCGGCACGGCGATGGCGGCCTGGGTTGGCCCGAACAGGCCCCTTTTGATCGCATTATCGTAACGGCCGCGTCGGACGGCGATCCGCCCGCTGCGCTGCTCGACCAATTAGGGGAGGGCGGGATTATGGTTTGTCCGGTGCGCCGCTCGATCAGCGATCAGATGATGGTTAAACTTCGCCGTGAAAATGGCAAAATCGTTAGCCAGGATTTGCTGCCGGTGCGATTCGTGCCGTTGGTGAGTCGCACCTGATAGATTGACGCCCATGATCGATCGGGATAGCCGAGGGATAGGAAAATAATGCGCAACCAGATCGCGGCTCTCTTTTTGACGGTGACGGCGCTGACCGGTTGCACGGCGGTCGATGACCTTACCGACGGGAATCCCCGGGCATCGGGGGGCGCCGGCTATATGGTCGCGGTCGAGCCGGGCGAAGATCTTGACGCCGTCGCCCGCAGGATGCGGGTCTCGCGGGAGGCTCTTATTCAAGCCAATCATTTGCGTCCGCCTTATGTGGTCCACTCCCCTCAGGCCCTCCTTATTCCGCCGCCCGCGACATATCGGGTAAAGGCGGGCGATACGGTCGAGGATATCGCGGTCGTACTCGGCGTGGACGAACATGCGCTGGCCGAAGCGAATGGATTACGACAGCCTTACCATATGCGGGTCGGTCAGGTTCTGCGCGTGCCTGGGGGCATTGGGGGCGTTGGCGGGGCGCCGTCCGAGATCGCCGCCGAGCCTGGATTTGAGGGAACCGCGCCGCCGCCTCGATCGACTATTTCGGCTGAGCCGCTCGCCCCGCCGTCTGGCGTGGCGCCGGCGCCGTATACGCCGCCGCCATCCTATCCGCCGCCTCAGGCCGCGTTAACGCCGCCGATTGCGAAGCCGCCAAGCTATCCCCAACCGTCCTATGCGCCGCCGCCATCGAATCCCTACAGCGCTCCGACCGCGCTCGCCCCGCAGCAGCCGAGCAAGCCGATGCCGCCACCGGTTCAGGTGGCGCAGGCCCCAGTCGCGCCGGTACAGGAACCGGTCAGCCCGCCGCCGCGCGTGATCGAACCTCCGGCGGCAAAAACATCGATTGAGCCTCCGGCGAAAACGGCGATGGAGCCGCCTGTCGCGGCCAGTGGGCCGCATTTCCTGCGCCCTGTTCCAGGTTCGGTTGTTTTGGGATTCGGTCCCGATGCGGCAGGTCAGACGAATGACGGTATTAACATCGGCGCGCCGACGGGAACGCCGGTCCAGGCGGCGGCCGCCGGCACGGTAATCTATGCCGGCAACGAATTACCGGCCTTCGGGAATCTGATTCTTATTCGCCATGACGGCGGTTGGGTTACGGCCTATGGACATCTCGAATCGATCGGGGTTCAGCGTGGAGCGGCTGTCACCCAGGGGCAAACGATCGGCAAGGTGGGACAAACCGGGTCGGCAAAGAGCCCGCAGCTCCACTTTGAAATCCGCCAGGGCAGCAAACCGGTGGACCCCGCGCCGTTCCTGACCGGCCGGGGTTGATTTCGATTATTGCGCCGTGTTTTTGCCCAGTCTGCCGGCCAGATCCTGAATGAATTGCCAGGCCACCCGGCCGGACCGACTGCCGCGAATCATCGACCATTCCTTGGCCTCGGCGTGCAAGGAGTCCGGCGTCACATCGAGGTCGAAATATCGGGCATAGGCGTCGACCATCGCAAAATAGGTTGGCTGATCGCAGGCGTGAAAGCCAAGCCACAGGCCGAACCGGTCAGAAAGCGATACCTTCTCCTCCACCGCCTCGCCTGGATTGATCGCGGTCGAGCGTTCGTTTTCGATCATGTCGCGCGATAGCAGATGCCGCCGGTTGGATGTCGCGTAGAACAGCACGTTCGGCGGCCGGCCTTCGATGCCGCCGTCCAATACAGCCTTCAGCGATTTATAACTCGAATCCTCGGCATCGAACGACAAATCGTCAACGAGAATAAGGCAGCACCGGGATTGGCCGCGCAGGATGTCCAAAAGCGCGGGCAGGGAGGCGATGTCATCCCGCTGAATTTCGACCAGCGCCAATCCGCCCGCGGTTTCCGCGTTGACGGTTGCGTGCGCCGCCTTGACCAGCGAGCTCTTCCCCATGCCTCGCGCGCCCCACAGCAGCGCGTTATTGGCCGGCAGCCCGGCGGCGAAGCGTCGAGTGTTTTCGAGTAAGGTCTTAGCCTGCCGGTCGATTCCGACAAGAAGCGACAGTTCCACGCGGGACACCACCGGCACGGGGGCGAGCCGCCCGCTTTCCGCATGCCACAGGAAGGCGTCGGCCTGCCCGAGGTCCACCGGTGGGCGCGTAGGCGGCGAAAGGCGTTCCAACGCGTCCGCGATGCGTGTTAACGCTTCGGCTAATTGGGTCGGATCAACTTCTGGCATCTTAAGTCCGCGTTGCGACTGGCGCGCATAACACCGTGCGAAGCGCGGATTTGCAAGAATGCCGCCAGCGGCTATAGTCCCGCCGCCCGGACGAACGCCTTTGCGCGCGGTCCGCGATTTTCCGCCGTAAGGGCTTCCGCCATAAGGATGAACGATGTCGCTGTTTGGATTAATTCCCGATGCGGTTGCCCAAACGGCGACCCCGGCGACCGCTGGCGCGGCCGATTTATTGCAGCAATTCGCCCCGTTCGTTCTGATAATCGGCATCTTCTATTTCTTGCTGATTCGTCCCCAACAGCAGAAGCAGAAGCAACTGCGCGCTCAACTGGCGGATTTGCGGCGAGGGGATAGCATAGTGACGTCTGGCGGCATCATCGGTACGGTTGCCCGGGTGATCAGTGACGATGAATTGTCGATCGAGATCGCGGAGGGCGTGCGCGTGCGCGTCGTGCGCTCAACGATCACCGGCATTACCGGTAAGGGTGAGCCTCGACCCGATAGCAAGGATGGCGATTCGGAGCCGGTGACGCTGAAGCCGGTGGCGCGGCGGGGCAAGACTGTTCCCGCCAACGAGAGCAAGCCGCAAGCTTAAGGCCGGCAAGGCAAGGTTAGAGTTCGTTCATGGTTTACTTCAGTCGTTGGAAGATTATCGGCGTTATCGCCGCATGCCTGATCGGTGTGTTGATCGCCCTGCCAAATCTGATTGGCCGAGATACGCTGGCGAAGCTGCCGGGATGGGTCCCAACACGACAAGTCAATCTCGGTCTGGACCTGCGGGGCGGCTCTTATCTGCTGCTTCAAATCGATGTTTCCGCTCTCAATAAAGAACGCCTGGACAATGTTCTGGATTCCGCTCGCGCCGAACTGCGCACCGCGAAAATCCCATTTACGAGCGCCGAAATCGAGGGCAATGCGGTCCATATCGTTCTGCGCGATCCAACCCAGTCGAAAGAAGCCGGCGACGCCCTGAACAAGCTCGACAGCGGCCAGACCGGCGGCGCGCCCAGTACCTACCAAATTACATCGCCTAATCCTGGCGAATTCAAGGTCGCCCTGACCGATGCGGGCATGCGCGATCGGGCGGCCCAGGCCCTGGATCAATCCGTCGAGATTGTCCGTCGCCGCATCGATTCAACCGGCGTTGCCGAGCCGCAGATTTCCAAGCAGGAGCCCGATCGCATCCTGGTCGAGCTGCCTGGCGTCAAGGATCCGGATCAGATCAAAAAGCTGCTGGGCACTACCGCCAAGATGGATTTCCATCTCGTCGATGAAACCGCGCCGCCGGATCCCGCTCATGTGCCGGCCGGAGACATACTGCTGCAGGACGACAGCTTGAAAAACCGGGGCGGCCAGACCGCCTCCATCCTGGTTAAGCGCAGGGTCGACGTTTCCGGCGAAAACCTAACAGACGCACGCGCCGCGACCGATCAGCAGACCGGCGGCTGGGTCGTCAACTTCAAATTCGATTCCGCCGGCGCCCGCAAGATGGCGCAGTTGACGCAGGCCAATGTCGGCCATCGCTTCGCGATCGTCCTCGATAATAAGGTCATTACGGCGCCCGTTATCCGGGACGCAATCACTGGCGGATCGGGCCAGATATCAGGCAATTTCACGGCGCAGGACGCCGCCGATCTGTCTGTATTGCTCCGCGCGGGCGCCCTGCCGGCTCCGATCAAAATTATTGAGGAACGCTCGGTGGGTCCCGATCTCGGCGCTGATTCCATCAAAGCCGGAATCTACGCGACGGCGCTCGGCCTTATTCTAGTGCTCGCCTATATGCTCGTCAGCTACGGCCTGTTCGGTCTGTTCGCCGATATCGCCGTGCTGCTCAACCTCATCCTGACGATTGGCGCGCTCTCGCTGTTGCAGGCGACCCTGACCTTGCCCGGCATCGCGGGCTTGCTGCTGTCAGTCGGAATGTCGGTGGACGCCAATATTCTGATCAACGAGCGCATCCGGGAGGAGACCAAGAACGGCAAGCCGCCCTTCTCGGCGATGGAGGCCGGTTTCAGCAAGGCATGGTCGACAATCATCGATTCGAACCTGACCACCCTAATCAAGATGGCGATTCTCTATGCCTTCGGCGCCGGCGCGGTGCGCGGATTTGCGGTCACCATCTTCCTCGGCATCCTGATCTCCATGTTCACGGCCACCATTCTCGTCCGCCTCATGATAACGAGCTGGCTGCGCAAGGTGCGCCCCAAGCAGCTTAAGATATCCCTGCTGCGCTTCGTGCCTGACAAAACGCATATCCGCTTTATGAAGGGGCGCTTCTTCGGCATCGGTCTGTCCGCGACCCTCTCGATCGCGTCCATCGTTCTCTTCTTCGCGCCCGGCCTCAATTACGGCATCGATTTCGTGGGCGGCATCCAGCTTGAACTCAAGACTCAAGGCGCGGCCGATTTCGGCGCCTTGCGCGGCGAGTTGGACAAGCTTGGGCTTGGCGCGGTGAAGCTGCAGCAATTCGGCGCGCCCGATCAGGTGCTGATCCGGCTCGATCGTCAGCCGGGCGGGGACGACGCACAGCAAGCCGCCGTAGCCAAGGTGAAGGCTGACCTCGCGCAGAATATGCCGACTGCGGAAATACAATCGACCACCGCCGTCGGCGCGACCGTTTCAGGCGAATTGTTCTGGGATGGGATGGAGGCGCTCGGGTTCGCGCTGGTCGCCATGCTGGGCTATATCTGGTTCCGCTTCGAATGGCAGTTCGGCGTCGGCGCCGTCCTGACTCTCATCCTGGACGTGACCAAGACCATCGGCTTCTTCGTCGTCACCGGCGCCGTGCTCGGCTGGCAGTTCGATCTCGAGAGCATCGCGGCGATCCTGGCGATCATGGGCTATTCGATTAACGATAAAGTCGTGGTCTATGACCGGGTTCGTGAAAACCTCCGCAAATACCGCTCGATGCCGCTGCGCGAGCTGATCGATCTATCGATTAACGAAACCCTATCCAGGACCATCGGCACCTCGACCTCGGTGTTCCTGGCCACCATTCCCCTTGCGTTGATCGGTGGGGAGGCGCTTTTGCCCTTCGCTTGCGTGATGCTGTTCGGCATTATTCTCAGCACCACATCGTCGATCTGGATAGCGGCGCCCATCCTGCTCTTCCTGGGTGAAAACCGCCTGCGGCGTAACGCGGTGACGCCCGCCGGCCGCCAGACGGTAATCCAGCCGGCGTCGGCGCGCTGAAATGGAAATCGCGCCGCTTCTCCAGCATGACCGGCAGGTCGTGCAGGGATACGGCAAAGGCGGTTTCCGGGTTTCCGATCATGAATGGGCGGGGGCGATCATCGTGCTACCCACGCGCACCCTTTCCTGGGACGTCTCGAATGTGGCGCACCTCAATCTCGGCCTATTCGATCCGGTCCGCGACGCGACCGACCCGCCGATCGAACTGCTGCTGATCGGAACCGGCGCGAAGATCGTTCTTTTGCCCGCGCGACTGCGAGCCGATTTGCGCGCCCTCGGCCTGGCGATAGAGGTGATGGACACTGGCGCCGCCTGCCGCACGTATAACGTGTTGATCGGCGAAGAGCGCCGTGTAGCAGCCGCGCTTTTGCCCGTGGGGAATTAAGGCGTCGTAATCGCGCGGGTGACGAAATAGGCGATTGTCGCGGCGAAGCCGGTCAGGAATGCGCCCCACGCCAGATCGATGATGGTCAAAGTCCACGACCAGTTGCGCAGTGTCGCGAGGTTTGTGAGGTCATAGGTCGCGTAGCAAGCGAGACCGAACAGCGCGCCAAAGATCGCTGCATTCGACCATGAACCCGCCCGCAGCGCCCCCGCGCCAACGAAAATCGTAACTCCACCGATGTAAAGCAGATAGAACGCCAAAGCCGCCGAAAGTACCGGCTTGTCCAGCAGCATGGCTCCAAGCGTTGGGCGATAAAGCTTTTCGCTGGCGAATTTCAGCCAGAAAAAATCCACGCCCAGAAATGCGACGAGAGTGGCGACGTAGTAGATTACGAGCGGCATCGGAACTCCTGAGGCGAATGCGCCGAAACGAGTGTTTGGAGACCAGATGTCGGTCGACCGGCGCGGTCGGCAAGCCGTCGCGCCGGTTTTCGCCAAATATGCCGGAGTTTAAGCGGCCGCGCGGTGAGACGAAGCCTTTTCGAAATTCTCGGCGACGTATTCCCAGTTGATCAGGTGATCGACAAAGGCGTTCAAGAACTTTTCCCGGCCGTTGCGATAATCGATGTAATACGCGTGTTCCCAAACGTCGCAGGTTATAAGGGAAGTCTTGCCAAGAGCAGGGGGATTCTCCGCGTTGCCGGTCTTGGCGATGCTGAGCTTGCCGCCATCGAAAACCAACCAAACCCAGCCGGACCCAAACTGGCTTAAGCCTTCGGCCACGAAATCCTTCTTGAATTTGTCGATTCCGCCGAGGTCGGCCTGAATTTGGCGTTCGAGCGCTCCAGGAACGCCACTGCTCTTGGACGGCGTGAGCGACAGCCAGAACGCGGAATGATTCCAATGCTGCGCGGTGT
Organism: Alphaproteobacteria bacterium; assembly: GCA_903970575.1. Taxonomy (GTDB): domain Bacteria; phylum Pseudomonadota; class Alphaproteobacteria; order BOG-932; family Roseiterribacteraceae; genus BOG-932. The sequence goes on along the minus strand of CAJCJC010000087.1, from coordinate 2,535 downwards.
TATTGAAAAGCTTTTTCAGATCGGCGTTTTTGTAACTGGCGGTTACGACATCTTCGAGGCTCCTGTCCTCGAGCCCGGTACCCTGGATCAGCTTATTCGCCGTTTCGACATAAGTCTTGTGATGCTTGTCATGATGGAATTCCAGGGTCTCCCTGGACATATAAGGTTCGAGAGCATCGTAAGCGTATGGAAGTTCGGGCAGTTCGAACGCCATGGAAATCTCCTGGATTGGTGAAGGCGGTCTGATGGCGACCGCAGTCATCCCAACGGAGGGGAACCGCTTCGGGTTCCCGCGGCGCAATTGGCGTGCGTTGCGCCGCCAACAAAAAAGGGGCCCATGCAGCCCCTTTTTCGATCGCGATTAGCGATGGCTTATCCGATGTTGAGGGCGGCTCCCTGCATCACCATGCAGTACAACATGGGGAACGACAGAACGGTGTTGGTGCGCGACGCGATCATCGCGATCCGCGCCGCCTTGGCCTTGGGCGCGTCTTCAACTTTCACAATTCCGAGCGCCTTCTTCTGATTCGGCCAGATAATGAACCAGACATTGGCGGCCATGATCATGGCGAGCCACATGCCGATGCCGATCGTGGTATAGGGCGCACGCGCCTCGAGCGTTAACACGATATCGTCTTTGACCGCGGCCGTGATCAGCCCAAACAGGACCGTAAAGGCGGCTGCCCAGCGAAACCAGAACAAAGCCGCAGGCGCGATATATTTCGACACGCCGGGTTTGAGCTCGGCCGGAATTTTCGGCATGGTCGGAATCTGGACGAAGTTGAAATAATAGAGCAGGCCGATCCACAGGATCCCGACGAATACATGGACGTAGGTCAGAAAATAGCCCGCCCAGGCGGGTTCGCCGACGGAACTGCGATGCAGCAGCACGACGAGAAGCACCATCAAGAAAAGGCCGAGCACCAACGCCCGATGCAGATTCTCCAAAAACTTGCCCATTCTTAACTCCCTTAAAGGTCCCGCAAATTCAATGTTTGGCCATTTGATTGTCGGCGAATGCGCGGGAGATATCAACACCTCGGAATTGGGAGAAGGACGGAATCCTCGGAGATCGCATTCCTCATGAGCAGCCTCTCCTATCCTGCGGACCAGGTGAGACGATCCGATTACGATCGGTTCCTGACCGCCATCTTCGCGCCGCCCGCCAAACGGGAACCTTTGTTCGCTCTCTATGCATTCAACCTGGAAATCGCGAAGATAAGCGAGGTGGTCAGCGAGCCGCTCATCGGCCGGATGCGTCTGCAATGGTGGCGCGATGCGCTGGATCGGCTCGATGCTGGTCTCGATATCGCCCATCAGGTCGCGCGTCCCCTTGGCGCCGCGATCGGGGCGTTCGACCTTCCCCGCACCGCTTTGGATAGCCTGATCGATGCGCGGGAATACGACCTCGAGCGAAAGCCTCCGGCGGATATGACGGCGCTGCTCGCCTACGCCGAAGGAACCGGCGCGCCGCTCCTTGAACTGGCGCTCCGAATTACCCGCCCTCCTGGCGCCCCGACCGGCCCGCTCGTTGAACTGGCGCGGCTGGTGGGAACGGCCTGGGCGTTGGTCGGATTGCTCCGCGCGACGCCATTTCATGCGCGCCAGCGCCGGCTTTACCTGCCCGTTGATCTTATGTCGGCGGCAAAGGTCAGCGCTGGGCAGCTCTTCGCGCTCAAGCCCGCTCCTGGTTTGGCAAGTGTCGTTCGGTTCATCGCGGAGCAGGCCGCTAGGTTTTTGGACCAGGCGCTTCCGTTAATTGGCGCCGTTCCGCGATCGGGCCGCTCTCCGCTGCTGCTAACGCCGCTGGCCAGAATTTATCTTAGCGATCTCCGGCAGGTTGAATGGAACGCATTTGCGTTAGAGCGGCGGCCATCGCGGAATCTCCTGGCGGCCCGGCTTGCCGTGCACGCGATGACCGGACGATTCTGAAACAGCCGACGCAAGGACCTCTCGGAGGAACCTACGGCCCGCGTCCGTGGTTCATCCAGGTATCGGCGCGGCATCGCGCCTTCCGAGAGAGGTCACATCACGCTGAATCGAACGAAGCGTAGCCTGTCGTCACTGGCGATTATCGCCCTTATTGGCGCGGCCCTCGGCGCTCCATCCGTGGCTATCGCGCAAACCGCGACGACGGACAAGGCGGCGGAAAAGCCAGTTGAAAAAGCCGAAGCGCGCATAAAGGAGATGCACGCTAAACTGAAGATCACGCCGGCCCAGGATCCGCAGTGGCAGGATTTCGTTACCGCTCAACGCGATAGCGCCGAACAGATGAGCCAGCTTATTGAACAGCGCGATCAGTCTTCGTCGTCCATGAACGCCGTGGATGACTTCAAAAACTATGAGCACATCGTCGAGGCCCATGTCGATGGGCTGAAGAAGGTCGTTCCCGCGTTCGAGAAACTGTATGACTCGCTGTCGGATCAGCAAAAAAAGATGGCGGACTCCATGTTCCGCGGCGCGGCGGGAAGGAAGGCGTCATGATGAATTCGTTCGTTAAATTAGGACGGGGCCTCGGCGTCGTTGGTGTCGCGG
>CAJCJC010000086.1 GCA_903970575.1 Alphaproteobacteria bacterium | reverse complement strand
GGTCAAAGGCGCGTTCGATCACCTCGGGCGTCATGCCGATTCCAGTGTCCGTAACGCATAGGGATATATATTGTCCCGGCGGCAGGTCGCGGTCCCGCGCGGTTCGCTCGTCCAGCCATTTATTCGCCGTCTCGATCGTCAATCTGCCGCCATCCGGCATCGCATCGCGTGCGTTGATGCACAGGTTGAGCAGGGCGTTCTCCAATTGGTGCGCGTCGACGAAGGTGGGCCACAAGCCGGGGGCGCCCACCACTTCCGTCGCTATCGACGGGCCGACGGTGCGGCGGATAAGTTCTTCCATTCCGGCTACCAAACGGTTTACGTCGGTCGGTCTGGGATCGAGCGTCTGGCGGCGTGAAAACGCGAGCAAACGATGGGTGAGCGAGGCCGCGCGCCGCGAGGCGTCCTGGGCGGTGCTGATAAACCGGTCGGCGTCGCCAAACCGACCCTGGCTGAGGCGGGCTTGGAGCAATTCCAGGCTGCCGCCGATGCCTGTTAGGAGATTGTTGAAATCATGCGCCAAGCCGCCTGTAAGTTGGCCCACAGCCTCCATTTTCTGTGACTGTCGCAACGCCTCCTCCGCGGTCGCCAACGCCGCTGCCTGTTCGCGCTCTTGGGTGATGTCGCGACCATTGGCATATATCAGATCGCCCTCCGGTACCGATAGCCAACTGATCCACCGGTACGAGCCATCCTTGTGACGATAGCGATGCTCGAAATGATCCAATGATTCCCGGGAGGCGTGATGGAGCGCCTGTAGGCTTTTCGTATGATCGTCGGGATGGATGAACTCGAGATGATCCTTGCCGATAACTTCTTGTGGGCTCCACCCGAGAGTCTTTGTCCAGGCCGGATTGATGGACCTGAACCGGCCGTCCGCGCCGACGATCAGCAAAAGATCCTGCGAGTTATTCCAGGTGCGGTCGCGCTCGCGCGTTCGTTCATCGACCCGGCGTTCCAGCGTTTCATTCAATTCCCGGAGCTTCGCCTCGTTGGCGCGTAACCGCGCCTCGGCCTGGAACCGCTCCGTGACGTCAGCGCCTTCGATGAAGATGCCGGTGACCTGACCGAGGGAATCCTTGATCGGCTGAAAGACGAAATCGGCTTGCCGGTCCTCGATCGGACCGTTGACGCTACGCTTTAACCCTATTGTCATCCCACGGCCCGTGAAGCCCTCTCCTGTCGCGGCCACCTTATCCAACAATTCCAGATAAATCTGCCCGACGAATTCCGGCAGAGCTTCGCGCGGCGTCTGCCCGATTACCTCACGCCCGCCAATCATACGCTGGAACGCCGGGTTGGCCAGTTCGAAAACATGTCCCGGTTCGCTCAGCAATGCCATAAAGCTTGGTGCCTGATCGAACATATGCGCCAGACGCTCGCGCTCCTCCGCGCTCCTCCGCTGCGCACGCACCCGCTCGGTGGTTTCCGCGACGATACAGAACACGCCGCCGACCGCGCCGTCCTCGTCCTGGATGGGCGAATAGGAGATATCGAAGAACACCTCCTCCCCATAGCCGCGCCGTTCGATATAAAAGGGCCGGTCCTTGGCGAACACCGTTTCGCCGGTCGCCCGCACGCTTCCAAGCAATGGTTCGAGGTCGCTCCATAGTTCACGCCAGTTTTCCACGGCCGGTCGGCCGAGGGCCTGGGGGTGCTTGTCCCCGATCGTGGGCGCGAAGGCGTCATTGTAGAGAGCCACGTATTCCGGCCCCCAGAAGAGCACGATCTCCGCTCGAGCAGGGAGCATAACCCTAACCGCGCCGATCAGCGGCGCGGGCCATTTTTCAATAGGACCCAGGGGCGACGCCGCCCAGTCCGCCTCGGCGATCATCTGGCCGACCGCGCCGCCGCCCCGGAAAGCGGGTTCGATCATGACTGCCGAGAGAGCGTTCCAGCGTCTCCACCGGCAGCGTTTAGGGGCGTGAAATCAAAGTAGCCGTTGAACGGCAAGGTGCGAACCGACGCTTTTATCATGAGATGCTGCAGTCGACATTATCGAACAGGTTATTCCGGCGTCAGACGCGCTGGAATAAGTCTCCAATCGGCGATCTAGTTCCGTGCTTTTGTCTCGAACCGACGCGTCTTTCCTCGCCACCGTTCAAATTCCGCAGTTGACAAGAACTGGGCGTACCGTTCGCGCGCCATCGGCACCGGTCCGTCGCCATCGCATATAAGCGGCTCAGACTCATGCCGCAGCCGATCCCAGATGATCTTGTCTTGGTCCAACTGCTTGGCGATATCGCGGATCAGCGCGCGGGCAAGGCCGCCCATGGGGCCGTCCGCTTCGCTTTGCGGCTGCGTGAATGCGAACCGGACATGCACCTCGTCTTTTTCAATCGGCGTGATCGCGCTTACCAGCAGTGTTTCGGATATGCCCTTGAATCGGACGCAGCCCTGACCTGGGCTGGAATTATCGCTCACGATCTCTCCGTCGACTTCGCCGCGCGGCGTCCCGAGCTTCGCGCGAGTAATCGAGCGCATGCGGTGCCCTTCGATAAAAGTTTCCGCGCGCGGAAATACGGCGGTTCGATGGACATAGAAGAAATGGGCGAGATCCTGACCATTGTCATGCATGTCTCCAAGCGAGCTGAAAACGCGCCATTCGAATTTTCGGAAAGGCGTCCAGCCGGGAGAGCCGACCTCCGGATAAGAATCGACTTCGAACAGCGGCGGGATGTTATCGGGATGATGCCAGACATAGACGAAACCGTTGCGCTCCACGACCGGCCACGCCCGCACGCAGTTCTCGCGTTTCGCCTGGGGCGGAACAATCCTGCTATAGGGTATCTCAGTGACTCCGCCGCGTTCGTTATACCGCCAGGCGTGGAAAGGGCATTCAAGATCGCTGCCGTTCACCCGGCCGCCATGCCCCATATGCGCACCCAGATGACGACAATAGGCGTCAAGTACGCGCGCCTTCATATCCTCGCCGCGCCAAACCACCATTTCCCGCGCGAAATACCGTACTGCCTTCACCTCGCCCGGCGCGAGCTCGTCGGAGTAACAGACAGCGAACCAGCCAAACGGGAACGGCTCTTTAAGGTTGCGCTCTTCGGCCGTTGGCCTATTCGGAAGATCGGCGATCCGCCAAGCCGCCAGCTCTTCGCCTTTCAAGCCCTCCAGCTTCGTCCAAACCGCCGCTGGTGTGGTGCGTGCGTCGGTAAGCGCGGTATCCGGCATGCCGTTATACTCCCATCGCCATTTTATAACGCGTTATAGGTCGGTCGGTGGGGCAGGGTCAAGGACACGTCGCCATCGTGCGTGCCGCTGCAGGCTGGGAATCGAAAGCTACAGCTTTAGCACCCGCTTCGCGTTCTCATACAAAAACTTCGGCCATACTTTTTCCGCGAACGGCACGTCGCGCAGTTCGGCGAAGATGCGGTCGAGGCTTAGGCCCATCGGGAAATAGCCGGCATACATCACCTTATCCGCGCCACGGGTATTGGCGTAGTGGACGATCGATTCCGGGTAGTGCTTTGGGGCGAAGGCGCTCGTCGAGTAGTAGAGGTTCGGGTATTTCAACATCAGCTTGACGGCAAGGTCGTCCCACGGCTCCCCGCCGTGGCGCATGACGAATTTGAGTTCGGGAAAGAACCAGCACACCTCATCCACACGTTCTACCTTTTGCGGGTCCATCGGCACCCGGGGGCCTGGGACGCCGACATTGACGAAGATCGGCAAGTCGAGATCGATGCAGGCCGCGTACATGACATACATTCGCTTATCGTCGATCGGCGCTTGCGGGTTGCAGCCGCAGGGAAAGACGCTGACGGCGCGGATATCATATTCCTTGGTCAGCGCGCGCAGGCGGCGGACTTCATCCATGCCCCCATTGGGATCCACGGGAACGTCGAAGATGAACCGGTCGGCAAAGCGGTCCCGCGCGACGTTGTGCATATCGGACAAAGGGTTTACGCCGATGAGCGCCCGTTCGATATTGAACCGGTCCATCTGGTCGACCGCCCAGCCCACGGGGTCATCGCCCAGCGCCTCGATATTGGGGATATTCTTGAACATATACTGCGCCGGGAACGTGAATTCGCGGCTTTCGCGATCCCGGTATAGCGGCTTGAACGAATCATAGGCTGCGTGCAGCCCTTTCACGTCCGGCAAGCCAAACATCAGGTCGATCACCTTGCCGCCATCGAGATAAGGCATGTTTCCTCCGTTTCAGGGCGATTTATTCTCGTAATGTCGCCCAAAACCTCTGTCGGAGCGCCACTTTGTCGATCTTGCCGATGGCGCTGCGGGCGAACGGGGTTTCGGTGAAGAGGATTTCGGAGGGAATCTTGTAGGACGCCAGTCTTGGGCGGCCGAATGCGAGAATTTCATCGGCGTTGAGCGTTCGGCCGGGCAAGGGCGCGACGGCCAGGACAGCTCGTTCGCCCCAGCGCTCGTCGGGCGCGCCAAACGCCGCCACCTCGAGCACGCCGGGAAATTCCTGAAATACGCGCTCTAGCTCCGCGCAATAGATGTTTTCGCCGCCCCGGATGACCACATCCTTCTTCCGGTCGACGATGGTGATGAAGCGGTCCGCGTCCAGATATCCGATATCGCCGGTCTTGAACCATCCATCCGTGAAAGCCGCCACGTTGGCCTCAGGCTGGTTCCAATAACCGGCCATGACCAGCGCGCTCTTGACCCAAATTTCCCCCACCTGGCCCAGATCGCGCGCTGATCCATGTTCATCCGCTATCCTGACTTCGACGCCAGGCAGAATGCGGCCGGCGGCGCCGGGATTGGCGAGATATTCCGCCCCGGTTCCCGCTGCGATCGCTCCGTTGGTCTCGGTCATGCCGAAGCCGCCGCCTGGGGCTGCCTTGGGAAAATATCGCACCAACTGCTCGAGTAGGTTGGGGGGCGTCGCTTGTCCGCCGATGCCGACATTGGTTATCGAGCCGATATCGGCCGACACGAAATCGGGGCAATGCAGCACGTCCCAGAAAATCGAGGGAGGCCCTTGCAGAGAGGTGATCCGCTCCCGCGCTATCAGTTCCAGCGCCGCCGCCGGGTCCCAGCGATCCATGATCACGATCTTGCCGCCGTTGATGAGCGACGCCATCAATACGGCTGACACGCCACTCACATGGAACAGCGGAAAGATCGCAAGCGTCGCCATTTGCGGAAGACCGGTCGCCATTGCTTGAGGGTCTAGTCCCAGCGCGGCCGCTGCATGGGCCAGATAGGCGGCGCCGTTGTGGCGCATGCCGAAAAGGAATGTGGCGACGCCGCGATGGTTGAGAACCGCGCCCTTGGGCCGGCCCGTCGTGCCCGAGGTGAACATGATGATAGCTGGGTCGTCGGGTTCCGCGTCAGACTTGAACAGCTCGGCACTTATCACGTCAATCGCAACGCCCTCGTCGTAAAAATCGCCCTCCGGACTTGCGATGATGATCGGCCTCTGGAAGCCGGCTGAAACAGCGTCGGCTCGCGCCTGATCCGCGATCAGGATCGCGCATTCGGTGTCGTGCAGGGCATATGCGACTTCGTCACCGCTTCCGCGGCTGTTGACCAGCACCGCGGTCGCGCCGGTGAGCTGAATCGCGAGGAAGGCGATGACCCATTCGGGGGAGTTACGCATGGCGATAGCCACCCGAACGCCGCGTCCGGCGGCGTGGCTTTTCCGCAACCAGGCCGCAAGCGAAGCCGAGCGGCTTAGCGCCTCGCCGTAATTCAGTCGTCGCGCTCCGGCGACCAGGAAAGTCCGCTCCCCGAAACGACCCGCCTCAACGATCATCTGACTGAGATTGCGGGGGAGGTTCTTGTAGATTGTCAGCGTGACGCCCCCGATTTCCGCTTCGATGAACTCGAAGGGTTGGCCCGGGGATGAGAGGTAGGACCTGATGCGGTCGATTTCGGTCAGCACCGACATGCACTTCCCCTTATTCCGGTGACCTTAAGACAATATCGTTATGCGCGCGAGCATGTTCGGCCGTTCCGCTTCGGTGGTAAGGCCGGAGAGCAGCAGGAGCAACCCCGTCTCAATTTCTTGTCTCAGCAACGCCTCGCTGCCGCGCTCCATGAGCCGATGCTGCAGCGCCCCGGACACGACATGCGCCAAATGACGCGCCAGGATCGCGGGCGCGACAGTTGGAGCAAGAGCGCCTGCCTCCTGAAGCCGATTGAGCGGCGCATCGAACATCCTATAAGTGAACTCTAGCGCCGCGCGCTGTCCCTCGGCGCTTTCCTGCGCCGCTAGGGTCATGATCATGCGGCGGTAGAAATGGCGGTTGGGATAATAAACGGACGCCAAAGCCTCCGAGAGTCTGCCGATCCAATCCGTCATGCCCTCGCATGATAGCGGGTCAATATCTGCGATGCGCTCGAAGATGTCCTCGCGGACGATCTCCATCAGGATATCGGATTTGGATCCGAAAAGATTATAGGGCGTCACGAGGCTCACCCCCGCTTTGGCGGCCAGGATGGGCATGGAGAAGTCGCGGTCCTTGGCTTCCAGAATCAGTCCCCGCGCGGCGTCCAAGATCGCGCGGCGTCGCGCCTGCTTCCGCACTTCGCGCCCGCTCATTGTTTCGCCGAGCTTGTGTGTCGCCATCGCTTTCATCCAGCCATAACTATAATGTATTATGTTTATTGGGAAGGCCGATGGAGGGACCTAGCATGGGTGAGATCGACGGATTTCGCGCCGCGTGCCGATCCTGGTTGGCGGAGAACTGCCCCCCCGA
>CAJCJC010000085.1 GCA_903970575.1 Alphaproteobacteria bacterium | reverse complement strand
GCCGTGCGCATTCAGCGCGCGGCGCGGGAACTCGGCATCAAAACCATTCAGGTTTACAGCGCGGCCGACGCCGACTCGCTGGCGGTTCGCATGGCGGACGAAGCGATCAACATCGGTCCGTTCCAGGCGGCGAAATCCTATCTCAATATCGAAGCCGTTCTCGCTGCCGCCAGGGCGACCGGCGCGGACGCCATTCATCCGGGCTACGGTTTTCTCTCGGAGAATCCGCTCTTCGCGGAAGCGGTAGAAGCGGCCGGGATGATTTTTGTCGGTCCGAAAGCCGAGACGATCCGGACCATGGGCGACAAGGCGGCGGCGCGCGCCGCGGCGCAACGGGCGGGCGTGCCTGTCGTGCCCGGTTCGGAAGGCCGTGTTGCAGATATGGACGAAGCGCTGAAGCTTGCCGGGAAAATCGGCTTTCCCGTCATGATCAAGGCGTCGGCCGGCGGCGGCGGCCGCGGCATCCGCATCGCGGAAACCGGTGAAGCACTTGGCGCAGCGCTGGATCAGGCCGCCGCGGAAGCCAAGGCAGCGTTCGGGGACGGCGGGCTTTATCTGGAAAAATTCATCGGCAACGCGCGCCGCATCGAGGTGCAAATTCTCGGCGACGGTGTGGATGCGATTCACTGCTATGAACGGGAATGTTCACTGCAGCGTCGCCGGCAGAAAGTGTGGGAAGAAGCGCCCGCCTCGGTGCTTCCGCTCGAGGTGCGAGAGGCGCTTTGCGCCTCCGCTGTCGCCTTGGCCAGGTCTGTGAGCTACCGGGGCGCCGGAACGCTCGAGTATCTCTATGACGAGGCAAGCCGAAGCTTCTATTTCATCGAGATGAACACCCGCATCCAGGTCGAGCATCCGGTGACGGAGATGATCACCGGGATCGATCTGGTGCGTGAAATGATACTTGTCGCCGGCGGCGAACGGTTGCGCTATCGGCAAGGCGATGTGCGCGTAAGTGGTCACGCCATCGAGGTTCGCATCAATGCGGAGGACGGCGCGCATGATTTCCGCCCGTCGCCGGGCAAGGTGACCGCGCTGCAGGTTCCCGGCGGTATGGGCACGCGCTTCGATACGCTGCTCTATGCCGGCTATACGGTCTCGCCGTTCTACGATTCCCTGCTCGGCAAGCTGATCGTGTGGGACATTTCGCGCGAGATGGCGCTCCGCCGCCTCGGCCGCGCGCTCGGCGAATTGAGGGTCGACGGTATCATCACGACGACACCGTTGCATCAGCGCCTCGTGGAAGCGCCCGAGATCCGCGCCGGCACCTTTCACACGCGGTGGTTGGAGCAATGGCTGATGACGAACATGAAGCCGCAGGACGCCATGATGGAGCAAAGCAGCCGATGAACAGTCGATATTCATTTGGAGGCGATGAACATATCTTCGTCGAGTGCGACGAAGCGATGTCGCTGGAGGCCTTCTTCAAGAGCTTGTCGATCACCAAGGCGGTGCGTGACGCGCAAATTCGCGGCGTTACCGAAATATGTCCGGCCAACGCCTCGTTCCAGATCAAGTTCGATCCGGATATCATCAAGCCCGACGATCTCCAGCGCGAGCTGAAATCGATCGAAGCCACTGCCAGTGGCGGCCACTCCTCGCTCGCGACGCGCATTATCGAGGTGCCGGTGCTGTACAACGATCCCTGGACGCACGAAACGCTGATGCGGTTTCGCGATCGCCATCAGGCGCCCGACATGACCGACATCGAATACACCGCGAAAATAAATCAGCTCGACGGGGTCGATGGGTTCGTGAAGGCGCATTCGGGCGCCCCCTGGTTCGTGTCGATGGTTGGATTTGTGGCAGGTCTGCCTTTTCTCTATCAGATGGTGGAGCGCCAGCGGCAAATTCAATCACCGAAATATTTGCGGCCGCGCACCGATACGCCGAAGCTGACCGTCGGGCATGGCGGATGCTTCGGCGCGATCTATTCGGTGCGGGGCGCCGGCGGTTATCAGATGTTCGGCATCACGCCGATGCCGATCTACGATCCCAATCAGGAGATCAAGTATCTCAAGGACTTCATGTGCCTGTTTAATCCGGGCGATATCGTGAAGTGGCGGCCGATCGATCGTGCCGAATACGATCAAACCGTCGCGGACGTCGAGGCTGGAAAATTTACGCCGCGGATGACCAACGTGACCTTTTCACTGGGCGAATTCCACGCCGACATCGACGGGACCAACGCCAAGCTGACGGGAGCGCTTTATGGCCATTAAAGTCGTCAAGCCCGGTCTTTCAACGACGGTGCAGGATCTTGGCCGGCCCGGCTATTATCATATCGGCATTCCGATTTCGGGCGGCATGGATCGCTTCGCGCTTTGTGCCGCCAATTGGCTGGTCGGCAACAAGGAAGAGGCTGCCGTTCTCGAAGCGACGTTCCAGGGTCCTGAACTGGAGTTCACGTCCGATGCGACCGTCGCCGTCACCGGCGCGGAGTTGCCGCCAAAGGTCGACGGGCAGCCGCGTGCCACCTGGACCGCTTTCAGGGTCAGGAAGGGCGAGAGGCTGGCGTTCGACTTCTTGAAGACCGGGGCGCGAGCGTATATCGCCATCTCGGGCGGCGTCGATGTGCCGGTGGTTCTTGGTTCGCGCTCGACCTATGCGCTTGGTGCCCTCGGCGGATATTGCGGCCGCAAGCTCGCCGCGGGCGACGAACTTCCGCTGGGCTCCGGCGCGGAGGTCGCCGAGGGCCGCACGGTCCCGGCACGATTGCGTCGTGCGCCGGGTTCTGCCGCGGAATTGCGCATGATGCCGGGCCTTTATTGGCATCGCATCACCGAAGGAGCGGGCCAGCATTTCTTCGAGGACAGCTGGAAAGTGGCGCCGGAGGCGGACCGGATCGGTTACCGATTCCGCGGCGGCCGGTCGCTGGACTTCGTGCCGCAGATCGGAAGAGCACA
>CAJCJC010000084.1 GCA_903970575.1 Alphaproteobacteria bacterium | reverse complement strand
TTGCCGTACCCTGGGATGCAGATCGTTTTTGGCGTCCGCGACCCAAACGATCCCGCCATCCGCGTCGTCGAGCAATTGCGCGCGGACTTGCCTCACGCCGACATCGCGCTGGTGGTGAACGAGAACGTCTATGGCGCCAATTACAAAGTCAGCAACCTAATCAACATGATGGGCGCGGCCAAGCATGAATTGCTCGTGATCTCCGACAGCGATATGCGTGTCGATGCGCAGTACCTCGACACCATCGTCTCCGCCATGGAGCGCCCTGGCGCGGGCCTGGTCACCTGTTTGTATCTTGGCGCTCCGACGTCAGGCGTATGGTCCGCGCTTGGCGCCGCCGGCATCAATTTCTGGTTTCTGCCCTCCGCCGCGGCCTCTAAGTTGCTGGGCGGTAAGGTTGGCTGCTACGGCGCGACCATCGCGCTCGAACGCCGGACTCTGGAGGCGGTCGGCGGATTCGAAGCCATCAAGGATCAGCTCGCGGATGACTACGCGCTGGGGGCCCTCGTTCGCGACTCGGGCCGGGAAATCGTGGTCGCGCCCTACTTCCCGGCGACGACCGCCGATGAACTGAATCTGGGCGCTCTCTTCCTGCACGAACTTCGCTGGGCGCGGACCATCCGCAATACCGCGCCCATCGGATACGCCGCTTCCGCGATCACGCATCCGACGCCGCTCGCCATTCTGGCTGTGATCCTCGGTTTGGTTGCCGGCCTACCCTTGCCGGTGCTATTGATTACGGCCGCCTGCGCTATCGCGTGCCGCTTTGCGCTGATCGCTCGCATCGTGCGCGTGGTGTCGGCTCCAAAGCCAAGCTGGTTGCTCATGTTCGCGCGGGACGTGTTATCATTGGTGATTGTCGTTCTGGCCTATTGCGGCAGATCGATCTCCTGGCGCGAAAGCGCATTTCGGGTGGATAGCGTTGGCGCGCTGTTCAAAGAGACGGATGGAATATAGCGCATGATGAAGACATTGTTCCTGCAGCCGCCTTCGTTCGACGGTTTCGATGGCGGGGCCGGCTCCCGCTATCAGGCGCGGCGCGAAATCAAATCATTCTGGTTTCCGACTTGGCTTGCCCAGCCCGCGGCGCTGGTTCCAGGGTCCAAACTGGTGGACGCGCCGCCCGCGCGCCTTGGCATGGATACGGTTCTGCCGATCGCCAAGGACTACGAGATGGTGGTCATCCACACCTCCACACCCTCGTTCTCATCCGACGTCAAAGTCGCCCAGGCGATGAAGGACGCCAATCCCGATCTAAAGATCGGCTTCGTCGGGGCCAAGGTCGCGGTGGACGCGGAGGGCAGCCTGAAGAACGGCGCGCCGATCGATTTCGTCGCCCGCAACGAATTCGACTTCACGATCCGCGACGTGGCGGAAGGACGCTCTTTCGCCAGCGTCGACGGCATCAGCTATCGCAATGGCGAGGGCGTCATCGTCCATAATCGCGATCGCGCCATGATCGAGAACATGGACGACCTCCCTTTCGTGACCGAAGTCTACAAGCGCGACCTCAAGATAGAAGATTACTTCATAGGCTATCTGAAGCATCCCTATGTCTCGCTCTATACAGGGCGCGGTTGCAAATCGCGCTGCACCTTCTGCCTCTGGCCGCAGACGGTGGGCGGGCATCGCTATCGCACGCGCAGCGTCGGTCACGTCGCCGAGGAAATCCGTTTGGCCAAGAGCTATTTCCCGCAGACGCGGGAATTCTTCTTTGACGACGATACCTTCACCGACGACCTTCCGCGCGCCGAGGCGATCGCCAAGGAACTGGGCAAGATGGGCGTGATGTGGTCCTGCAACGCCAAGGCGAACGTGCCGCGCGAGACCTTGAAGGTCTTGCGCGACAATGGTCTGAGGCTGCTGCTCGTCGGCTATGAATCGGGCAACCAGCAGATCCTGCATAACATTAAAAAGGGCATGCGTATCGAGGTCGCCAAGAAATTCACCAAGGATTGCCATGAGCTGGGGATCCAAATCCACGGCACCTTCATCATGGGGCTGCCGGGCGAAACCCAGCAGACGATCGAGGAGACGATCAAATTCGCGACCGAGATCAACCCCCATACGCTCCAAGTGTCGCTGGCCGCGCCCTATCCCGGCACGTTTCTCTATAATCAGGCGGTCGAGAATAACTGGCTCGACGCGTCGCATGCCGAGTTGATCGACGAGCACGGCGTCCAGATGGCGCCGCTGCATTATCCTCATCTCTCCCACACCGAAATCTTCAACTCGGTCGAGACGTTCTATCGCCGGTTCTACTTCCGGGCGCCTAAGATTGCGTCGATCGTTGGCGAGATGGTGCGAAGCCCCGAGATGATGAAGCGCCGACTGCGCGAGGGCGTTGAGTTCTTCCAGTTCTTGCGCGAGCGCAAGGGGATCGAGGCCTAGCCCGCCGGGCGCGTCGAATGCTTCCCGGCCGACCCAACGGCGGGCGCCGGCTGATCGTTAACGCCGATGATTTCGGCGTTAACGTCGCCGTCAACGAGGCGATCGAGCTCGCCTTCACCAACGGCATTTTGACCTGCGCCAGCATGATGATGGGTGAGGCGGCGACTGCGGATGCGGTCGCTCGCGCCCGTCGCCTGAAGGGCCTGGCCGTGGGCCTGCATATAACGCTGGCGGATGGCTCGCCGGTTCTATCGCCCGCGCTGGTCAGCGGCCTGGTTGGGCGGGACGGCAGGTTCCGCGACAATCTGGTCGGGGCCGGCATCAACTGGTTCTTCAACCCGCTTGTTCGCATCCAGCTTGCCCGCGAGATCGACGCGCAGTTCCGGGCATTCATCGCGACCGGTCTCGTGATGGATCATGTGACCGTTCATAAACATCTGCATCTTCATCCGACCGTCGCCAAGTTGATCATCAGAATCGGCCGCCGGTATGGTCTGCTCGCGCTCAGGATTCCGGACGAGCCGCGCGACATCTTGATGAAGGCGGAGCCGGGACTGGAAATTCCGCGATCGTATTTCGGCCTGATCGTGGGATGGATGCGCAGGCGGGCAAGGCGGGCTCGGCTGGTGACGAACGATCATCTATTTGGCCTCGCCTGGTCCGGAACCATGACCGAGGGGCGACTTCTGGCCCTGATCCCGCATCTGCCCGAGGGGCTGAGCGAGCTCTACA
>CAJCJC010000083.1 GCA_903970575.1 Alphaproteobacteria bacterium | reverse complement strand
AAATCCACCTCCCCCGCCTGCAGCCGGTCGCAAGCGAGCTTGATCGCGTAGAGCGATGACGCGCAGGCCGCGTCCAGCGCGAAACCGCCAGCCCCCAGGCCGAGCGCGCGGCAAAGCAGATCGGCCGGGAGCCCGGCGTTGAAACGGTTCAAAGGATCCGGCCGCTCGGCGAGGCCAAGCCAGGAGGCCTCCGCGAGCGCGGCAAGGCCGGCGCTGGGATAGGCGAGGTGGCCGAACGCCACCCCGGCGCGTGAAAGACGCGCCTCGCCGGGATGAAAACCTGCTTCGGCCAGCGCCGCGCGGCCGGCATGCAGCAGCCAGCTCACGAGCGGATCGAGGCGGCCGAGCAACGCTGGATCGAGGGCGAGACCAGCCGGATCGAAGGCGGCCTCGAACCCGGTTACCCAACCGCCAAGGTCCGTTAGGCAGCCCTCGGCGCCGGCTGCCCGCTGGGCTTGGGTAATCAGCATACGCTGGCGATCGGCTCGCCAGCGGCCATCCGGGATCGGCCCGATCGCGCTGCGCCCCTCCACCAGCAGCGACCATAGCGCGGCGGGGTCGAGCGCGTCGGGCAGCACGCAGCCCTGCCCGACGATGGCGATCGGCGCGAAGCCGGCTGTCATCGCGCGAAAGCCGCGTCCGTCGCTTCGGCTGGCGCGAGCCGGCCGCCGAGCAAAATCTCGACCGACTCTGCCGCCTCTCCCCCAGAGCCAAGCATTTCGCTGACGAAGGCCTTCGCACCCTCGGGGACCGCAATCAACGGCACGCCTCGTTTCGCGAACGCCTCGCGCAGGCCATCCGTCACCATCCCGCCGTCCCAAGGTCCCCAGTTCAGCGAGATTACGCGGCATGCGCCGCCGCGTTGGACGGCTTCCTCCTGGGCGACCTTATTCAATACTTCGTTAGCCGCCGCATACGCGACCTGACCCGGATTGCCATAGCGACCGGCGACCGACGAAAACATGCACAGGCGGGACAGCGGGTCCCGCCGGGTTGCATCGAGCAGCGCTCGCAATCCGTCCACCTTGGTGCGAAACACGCGCAGGAACTGTTCGTCGGTCTGGTCCGCGATCAGCCTGTCGGCCAGCACGCCGGCCCCGTGCACGACGCCATCGATGGCGCCCCATGCCAGCCGCGTTTCCGCCAGCGCGCCATCCAAGGCGATCCTATCGGACACGTCGACACCGCGGTAGCGGACCTCAGCCCCAGCCTTTTCCAACGCATCGATAGTTCCCCGCACCTCCCGCACGGCGATGATCTCGGCCACTTCAGCCGATAGCTCACGCGGGGCCGGGCGCCTCCCGTGCTGAAGGGCAATCTCGTAAAGGGCCTGCGATAGTTCGGTTTTACTCGCGCCGGGGGGCAGCCCAACGGGTTCCTGCCGCAGCACGGTTCTGCCGAGCAGCAGCAGCCGCGGGCGCAGCTGCGGGGCGAGGGCAAGCAAGCACGAAGCCACCACGCCGCGGGCGCCCCCGCTTACGACCAGGACCGCTCCTTGCTTCAATGCGGGGCCGAAGCCGGGTGTTCGATCCAGCGGACGTTCCGCGAGGGTGACCCGGCGGCCATCAGACCGTAGGCCGATTTCAAGGCCGCCGCCGGCGCCCAGTAATTCGGCGACCAGGCGCCGCGCAAGTATATGCGGGGATTGCCCCGCCCGTTGGAGATCGATCGCGCGAATGTTTGCGAGGGGCCATTCCGCCGCCGCGGTCTTCGCGATGCCGGCAATACCGCCAAGCCACGCCCCCTGCCCGCCACCGCCGAGGGCGAACGCGCCCCCGGTGTCCTGAAGGGTGACGAAGGAGCCGCCGATTGTGGCGGCGCGGGAGGCAAACGCCCGCGCCGCCGCGAATGTCAGCAGATGGGAACGCGCAATCGCTTCACTGTCGCCAGCCCTGTCCAAGCCGTGCAGTACGATGACGGCCTGCGCGGCGGCGATATCGTCCCCTTGCAGGACGCGGACCCCGGCCTGGCCTAGCGCCTCGGCGAGCGTTCCGGCCAACCCGGCGCCATCCCCCACGAGCGCGACAGCGCCGCCCATGGCGAGCAGGGGCGCCCCCGCTTCGCTGGCCGGAGCCTCGACGATGCCGATCCGTTGCATTGGCGGCGGCATTTGGGTAGCCGCCTCGCCCGTCGCCATTCCCAATCGCCCAATAATGGCGCTGAGGGTCCGCAAGCTGGCCAGGTCCCGTGGATCGACCTCGGGGAGATTAGGCGCCGCGGCGCGGAAAGCCGCGAGGATTTCCACCCGCTTGATGGAATCGACGCCAAGATCCGCCTCCAATTCCATCTCAGTGCTCAACATTCCCACGGGGTAGCCGGTCTTGTCCGCAACAATGCCCAGCAGGATGGAGGTCAGCGCGGGGTCGGCTGCGTGGCTTGGAGCGGGCGAAGGCTGAGGTACGGCGGGGGCCACGACAGGATGGATTGGGGTTGGCGCCGCGGGCGCCACGCCGCCCAGGCGTTCGAGGATAGCGCTGAGGGTCCGCAAACCGGCGAGCTCCCTCGGATCGACCTCCGGGAGGTTGGGCGCAGCGGCGCGGAAAGCCGCGAGGATTTCGACCCGCTTTATCGAGTCGACGCCAAGATCGGCTTCCAACTCCATTTCCGGGCTGAGCATCGCCACAGGATAGCCGGTTTTTTCGGCGACGATGCCCAACATGATGGAGGCAAGCGCGGGGTCAGCCGCCTGGCTTGGGGCTGGTGACGGCTGGGCCACGACGGGGGCCGCGACCGGATGGCTTGGTCTTGGCGCGGCGGCCGCCACGCCGCCCAGGCGATCGAGGATGGCGCTGAGAGTCCGCAAGCCGGCCAGGTCTCGGGGATCGACCTCCGGGAGGTTGGGCGCCACGGCGCGAAAAGCGGCGAGGATTTCGACCCGCTTTATAGAGTCGACGCCAAGGTCCGCTTCCAGCTCCATTTCCGGGCTCAGCATCGCCACCGGATAGCCGGTCTTGTCCGCGACGATGCCGAGGAGCACACCGGAAAGGGGGGATGGCTTGGACGCCGCGGCCGGCGCCGGAACCGGGGCGGGCAAAACGGGGTCCCGGATCGCCTGGGCCTGTTTTATGGGCGGCGATACAGCGGCCGGGGCCGGAGCGCTGGCGATCGGCTCGTCGGCGGGAGCCAAATTCCGCGTGAGCGGCGTTAATGCCGCGGTCATCTCCGCAAGCTCTAAACCCGGCATCGGAACGCCCGACAACTGGCCGATCAGTTCCTGCGTTTGCCGCAGGTAAGCCATATGGGCCGTCGCCATCGCCTGCTGCGACGCGCTATGCGCCTCGGCGTTGATACGCAGCGCCTCCAGCAAGGCGGCGGTTCGAGCCGCATGTGCGTCATTTGGCATGGCCTCTCCTTGGCCCGGTGCGCTTGGGATGATTTGCGCAGGCTCGGTGGTTGGTTCGGGCGCCGCCGCGACCGGGTTCGGCGGCGGCAGGGCGGCGGACCCGCCGGCCGGCGGGTACGGCTTGCGATAGTTGGCGCCGTCGATCATCACCGTCGCGGCGTTCAGCTTCGCCGGAGCCGGCGCCTCATCCGCATAGCCCTCCCATGCGAACCCGAAGTCCAGCGCGTGGCCGGCGACGGCTAAAGCGCCCAGCGTCTCCCATAGCTGGACCACACCGTTCCGGTTGCGCCGATCCATCGACAAAGCGAGATGCGGCCGGCCGGCGAGAATGCGACTGGTCAGCTCCGTCAACGTGCCGCCCGGCCCCACTTCCAGGAAGGTCGTCACGCCAGCTTCATACATCGCCTCGACCTGTTCGACGAAGCGCACGGGCTCGGTCAATTGGCGGGCAAGCTGATCGCGGATGGCTTGGGGGCCGGTCGGGTAGGCGGCGGCGGTCCCGCAGCCATAAACCGGCAATGTCGGGTGACCGATCGCCACATGTTCCAGCGCGGCGCGGAAGGGCGCGGAGGCGGGCGCCACGATCGGCGAATGGAACGCGGTCGCGACCGGCAGACGCCGATGGGCCTTGTCCAAAAGGGTAAGCTGGCGCGCCACCTCCTCGATCGGGGCCACGGGGCCCGCCAGAACGACCTGCTCCGGTGCGTTATGGTTGGCGATCACGATGCCGGGAACACCGAGGCGTGCGAGGATGGCCTCGATCTCGGCCTTACCCAAGAAAACGGCAAGCATGGCGCCCTCGGTCACGCGCGCCGCCTCGGCCATCAACGCGCCGCGCTGTCTTGCGGCGGCGCGGAGCCCGGCGGCATCCAGCACGCCCGCGCAATGGAGGGCGCTCAACTCGCCGAAACTATGCCCGGCGACCGCAAGTGGCCGCAGCCCCGCCGATTTGGCGAGCGACAGCATCATCTGGCTCGTCACCCCGATCGCCGGCTGCGCGATATCGGTCGCCGTAAGCGCGTCGGCCTGCCGCGCCTTCTCCGCCTCATCGAACGCAGTGGCCGGGAAAGTGAGGCGATGCAGACCGTCATAGCCCGGCGCGGGATCGGACGCCGCGGCGTCCCACGCCATCCGAGCGGAGGCGAAGGCAAGCGCGATATCGGTCCCCATGCCGACATACTGGCTGCCTTGTCCCGGGAACAGGAACCCAAGGCCGCCGGGTTGGACCGATCCCACGGTAGCCATGACGCGGGGCAGACGGACCGGGGCGTCGCCAAGGCGGGGAACCAAATCCGCGATCTGTCCCGACAACTCCGCCGCGTCAGCCGCGACGAAGGCGATTCGAACGGGCGCGCGATGGTCGAACGACCGCTGGCTGTCCCGGGCGGCGATGGCGAAACCGCCGGGCCGCTCGGCCGATTCCAACACGGCGCGCGCCGCGGCTATCGCGCCCCTGGGGTCCGGACCGGAGGCCAACACCAGTTCCGCAGGCAGCGCACGGATCCGCGCGGGACGATTGGCGCCCAGATACTCCTCGACCGTCATGTGATAGTTGCTGCCGCCGAACCCGAACGAACTGACGCCGGCCCGCCGCGGACGATCGCTGTCACGGATCCAGGGCCGGGCGGCCGTGCTGAGTTGAAAGGCGCTCCCGTCCAGCCCAAGCACAGGGTTCGGCCGACTTATCTTGATCGTCGGCGGCAGCACCTTGTGGTGTAGCGCCATCACGACCTTGTACAGCGAAGCGGCGCCGGCCGCCGACTTCGTATGTCCGATCTGCGACTTTACCGAGCCTAGGGCGCACCAGCCCCGCGCACCGCCCCCCGCCTCGGCGAACACGGCCTTCAGCGCCTCCACCTCCGCCTGATCGCCGGCCGCGGTGCCCGTACCGTGCGCCTCGACCAGTTCGACATCGGCGGGTGAATACCCGGCCTCCTGATAAGCGCGGCGTAGCGCCTTCATCTGGCCTTCGGCGCGGGGCGCGTAGATGCTCTTGGCGCGGCCGTCCGAGGATGCGCCCATGCCG
>CAJCJC010000082.1 GCA_903970575.1 Alphaproteobacteria bacterium | reverse complement strand
CATACCCATCGGGCAATCCCCGGATGAAGCTGTCGATATTGGCCATGCGGGCGGCCTGCTCCACCTCCTCGCGGGATGCGTCGGGGCGTCCATAGGCGATGTTGTAATAGATGGTGTCGTTGAAGAGCACCGTGTCCTGCGGGACGATCCCAATCTCCCGCCTGACGCTTTGCTGCGTAACCGACCGGATATCCTGCCCGTCTATCAGGATGGCGCCGCCGGTCACGTCGTAAAACCGGAACAACAGACGCGCGATGGTCGATTTTCCGGCGCCGGACGGACCGACGATCGCCATCGTGCGTCCCGGCGGCACGACGAAGCTGACGCCCTTCAGGATAGGACGCCGTGAATCGTAGGAAAATGTGACGTCCCGGAATTCAACCTTGCCGCCGGTGACCCCTAGCGCCTGGGCGCCCGGCGGATCGCTGATGTCACGGTCCTGGTTCAACAGCGCGAACATACCCTCGATATCGACCAGCGCCTGCTTCAGAGTCGAATAGACGGTGCCGAAAAAGCCGAGCGGCTGGGCCAACTGAATCAGATAGGTGTTAAGGGTGACGAAGCCGCCGATACTCATCCGGCCGCCAATGATGGCGTAGGCGGACATCAGCATGATCACCGTGACGCCAAGGCCGACGATGAAGGCCTGCCCGATATTGAGGACGGAGAGGGACACCACCGTCTTCACGGCCGCCTTTTCATAGCGGGCGAGCGCCACGTCGTAACGCCGGGCCTCATGTTCCTCATTGGTGAAATACTTCACCGTTTCGTGGTTGAGCAGGCTGTCAATGGCCTTGGTATTGGCCGAGTTATCGTTTTCGTTCATCTGGCGGCGAATGCCGATCCGCCAATTGCTGACCTTTATCGTGAAGAAGATATAGGTCCCTACCGTCAGCACCGTCGCCAAGGCGTAGGCGAAATCGAATTTCAGCCAGATCACACCGGCGGAAAGCACCAGCATCAGAATGGTGGGGCCGATATTGAACAGCGAATACGACAGCAGATTATCGATGGCGGTGGCGCCGCGCTGGATCACCCGGGACAGGCCGCCGGTCTGCCGATCGAGATGGAATTTCAGCGACAGGCTGTGCAGATGGCGGAATACGTTCAGCGCCACCTGACGGATCGCGCGCTGCGCCACCTTCTGGAAGATGGCGTTGCGCGCTTCGTTGAAGGCCTGATTCGAAAGCCGCGCCAAGCCATAGGCGGCGATAAGGGCGACCGGCACGACGACGATCCGTCCAGCCTTGCCCGACAACGCGTCCACCGCCCGACCGTAAACGATCGGAATCAGGATCATGGCGATGTTGCTGAGGAGCAGGAACGCCATCGCGAGCACGACGCGCACGCGCAGCTCAATATTGCCCTTCGGCCACAGATAGGGCGCCAACATGCGAAGGACCTTGAGGTCGCCCTTCGGTCTCGCAGTCCCAGAATTCACGAAATCATGAGGCGGGCGCGGAGCCCCTGGCGGTGACATACACATGATATAGAGCGCGCAACCGCCTTTCGCGAGGCTTTTGCGTCAGTTTATCAAACCAGGGCGGAGCGTCGCCCTGTTTCCGCAAGGGCCGGAACGCCAACCCGGCGGCCACGCCCGGCGAGCGTGGCGAAGCAAAGCACCAGGAAGGCCCGCACCGCGAAGGCCGCGCCGGCGAGCGCGAAAATGCAGGCAAGCGCCCCTAGTGCGACGAACAGCGCGATAAAATCTCTGTCAAAGCCGCCCACGAAGTCGGCATCAAGGCGTCGCGCGCAGTTGGCGGCGCTTACTTGGCAGGGGATGATCGGAGCCGGCATGGATCGCTTTTTCGCGCCGCTGAAAGCCCGCGGCCGGATAATCTGGCCCATGATCACCCCACGATATAACAACCCTGCGTCGTAACAATCGGAAGGCGTTACGGTTCCCCTGAACCGGCCGCCTCGGACGCCGCCGCAGCGTACCATTCCTCCATGGCGGGAAGCGCGAGGACAGCATGCATATAGGCCAAACATACCGGGTCGACCGGCACGCCATAGGTCTTGAAGCGGGTGACCACCGGCGCATACATGGCGTCCGCGTTCGTAAAGCGACCGAACAGAAACGGCCCGGCGCCCCCAAACCGGCTTCTTGCGTCTCGCCATATCGACAGGATGCGCGCGATCTCACCGCGCGCTTCATCGGAAAGGTCTGGCGTGGGCAAATCCGCCCCGATATCCATCGAGAGTTCCCGTCGAACAGCCGCGAAGCCGGAATGCATTTCAGCGGCGATGGATTTCGCGCGGCCAAAAGCGGCCAAATCATCCGGCCACATGGTTGCCTCGGGAAAGCAGCGATCGATGTAATCCAGAATGGCGAGCGAATCCCAAATCGTTTCGGCGCCGTCGATCAGAGCGGGAACCTTGCCGCTGGGACTATAGGCCGCGATCAGCGCCGGGGTGTCGGGCCGCCGCAAGGGGATGCGCATTTCCTTGAACGGAATTCCCGCCTGCTTCAGCGCGATCCAGGGGCGCAGCGACCAGCTGGACCATGTTTTGCTGCCGATAACGAGGGTGAGAGTCACGGGGGCGCTCCTTCGCGTAACCGTCATGCGATGCGCGATTGCAACGATCACGGCGGGATGATACACACCCGCCCTTCCGGTCGAAACGCCGATGACGGCGGGCGCGTAGCTCAGCGGGAGAGCACTTCCTTGACAT
>CAJCJC010000081.1 GCA_903970575.1 Alphaproteobacteria bacterium | reverse complement strand
GCCGCGCCGCCCATGTCCTTTTTCATCAGATGCATGGATGAGCCGGTCTTGATGTCGAGCCCGCCGGTATCGAAGGTGATCCCCTTGCCGACGAGCGCGATTTCGGGATGGGCAGGGTCTCCCCAGCCAATATCGACGATGCGGGGCGGCTCCATCGCGGCGCGGCCGACCGCATGAATTGCCGGATAGTTGGCCGGGATCAGATCGTCGCCGGCCGTGATCTGACATGACGCCTGATAATTTTGCGCGACCTCCCGCGCGGCCTCGGCAAGCGCGGCCGGCCCCATATCGTTGGCGGGCGCATTCACCAGATCGCGCACCAGCGTGACGGCCGCCAGTTCGCGGGCCACCCGCCCGCGGTCCGCCGCGCCGGGCCAAACCAGCCGCGCGGATTTCCGCGTCGATTTCCGGTAGCGCCCGAAACGATAGGCCGCCAAGCCCCAGCCCAGCGCCAAGCGGCTGGCGCTTTCCTGCTCCAGCGGCGATTCGATGGCGTAATCGCCGTCTGGCAAACTCGCCGCCGCGCCGGACAGCGCGAAGATTTCGTCCTCGCGCTCCACGCCGACCAACACGCGCGCGACGCCGCCATCCGAATCCGGCAAGGCCAGGATTTGGCCCTCGCCGGCCGTGAACGCATTGGCCTGGACCCACGCGCGGTCCCGCGCGGAGAAAGCGACCAGAACCGCCTCCAATCCATCTCGGGTCACAAGGGTAAGGGGAATGGCGCCGGGTATTTGGTCTATGAAGATATCATGCATGCTGGCGGCGACGTTCTTTCAAATGGTGGCGCCATTGTCCGTCATTCGCGCGGAAACAGGAACCATCGCCCAAAGGAATTCACTCGGGCCACACTTAATAAGCGCATTCAGGCTGCCTTTTGCGGGCTGATCATGCGTTCGCTGACATCCAGGACTTCGACGCCGATCACGCGTCCGTCGCCGTCGCGATCAAGCATAACGCCCGGAGCAACCTCGCGTACCTCCGCCGGCTTGGCGTCCTCGGGACCGAACCAGATGAACATGGCGTCTGCTTCGGGATCATAGCTCGTTTTCATCATGGCATGCCCTTTCTATCAAAATGGGCGGTGATTCCCACGGTCTCCGCGCCGTCCGGCCAATAAACGACTTTTGAGAACGCGATCATTAAAATCGGAGATTGCCTTGTAGGATCGCGTCCGCTCGAGTGCACTGGATCGACCTCGACAAAATCTGGCTTCGTTATCGCCACCTCGATCCAATCGAGGCGTATGCGTCGAATGCTGATCGCCTCTTGCGCGTGTTCCGTCAACCGAATCATGACTTAATCAGCATTTGATGCTCAAAGCCTTTGGTTCGCTTCCGCTTCGATGGCCACCTTCCGGCGCTGGAAAGGGCCTTAAACGCGCTCACCGATCGATCGTCGCCATGATCCGCTCCCCATACCGTTTCCCCGAGACCTTCCCCGGGGCCAGGGCGTCGTCCAGCGCTTGCATCTCCGCCGCGTCCAGATCGATCGAAGCGGCGGCGACATTTTCTTCCAGATATTTCCGGCGCTTGGTGCCGGGGATGGGAACGATGTCGTCGCCCTTACCCAGCAGCCACGCCAGCGCGATCTGCCCCGGCTTGGCGCCTTTTGCCGCCGCGATGTCGCGGACCGTCTGGGCGGCGGCCACGTTGGCGTCATAGTTCTCGCCTTGATAGCGCGGATCGCCGCGGCGGAAATCGCCTTCGGGATAGTCTTCGGCGCGCTTGACCTCACCGGTCAGGAAGCCGCGGCCAAGCGGGGAGAAGGGAACCAGACCGATGCCGAGTTCGCGCAGCACCGGGATGATCTCGGGCTCCAGGTTGCGTTCCCAAAGGGAGTATTCACTCTGCAAGGCGGATACCGGATGGACCGCGTGGGCGCGGCGGATATTGGCGATTCCGGCCTCCGACAAGCCGAAAAACCGCACCTTGCCTTGACTGACCAGATCGCCCACGGCGCCGGCTACATCCTCGATCGGCACGGCTTTGTCCACCCGATGCTGATACAAAAGGTCGATACGGTCGGTGTCGAGACGCTTCAGCGAGCCCTCCACCGCCTCCCGGATATGCTCGGGCCGGCTGTCGGTCTCGCCAAACACCTGCTTTCCATCCTGGATGCGAAAGCCGAATTTGGTCGCGATCGTCACCTGGTCGCGTCTTCCCCTCAGCGCCCGGCCGAGCAGAGCCTCGTTGGTAAACGGGCCATAGACCTCCGCAGTGTCGAGGAACGTACAGCCCAGTTCGATCGCGCGGTGGATGGTGGCGATCGATTCGGCTTCATCCGCGGGGCCATAGGATTGGCTCATCCCCATGCAGCCAAGGCCGATCGCCGAAACCTCCAGCCCTTGGCCGCCGAGTTTACGTTTGCCCAAAATCATGATCGCGATCCTTCGATAAAGTCCGAGCCATCAAGCGATCCCGCGCATCCGCCGGATTTCGTCCCGCGCCAGCGCATCCACCCGCTCGTTTTCGGGGTGGCCGGAATGGCCCTTGACCCACAACCACTCGATCTCGTGCGGCCGGGCCGCCTCATCAAGACGCCGCCACAGCTCTTCATTCTTGACCGGCTTTTTGTCGGCGGTGCGCCAGGCGTTCTTTTTCCAGCCATGCACCCATTTGGTGATGCCGTCCTTCACATACATCGAATCGGTATAAAGCCGGACGCGCGCGGGGCGCTTCAGCGCTTCCAAGGCGGCGATGGCGCCCATTAATTCCATGCGGTTATTAGTGGTGACGGGCTCGCCGCCGGCCAGTTCCTTCTCCACCGCGCCAAAGCGCAGCAGGGCCCCCCAGCCCCCCGGGCCCGGATTGCCGCTGCAAGCGCCGTCGGTGAAGATATCCACTAGAGGCGGCTGCGTCTCCGTCATCTCGCGCTCAAATCCCATAATCGGCGACGCCGCGGACCCCCTGATGGAAGGTGAGGATGCGGCGATATTCCAGTGGATCTTTCCTGCGCACCAGCGCGCCGTCGGCGTGATTGATCCAATCGTAAAGCCGCGTCAGCAGGAAACGGA
>CAJCJC010000080.1 GCA_903970575.1 Alphaproteobacteria bacterium | reverse complement strand
GCTGGGACGCCACAATGTCCAAAACGCCTGCGCCGCCATCGCCGTCGCCAACGAGATGGAGGTCGGCGATGAGGCGATCCGCGATGCGCTGGGGAAATTCCAGGGCGTCAAGCGACGCTTTACCAAGACCGGCGTATCGGGCGGCATCACGGTGATAGACGATTACGGGCATCACCCGGTCGAGATCGCCGCCGTTCTGAAGGCCGCGCGACTGGCCATCGCCAGCCGGCCCGGCGCCAAGGTGATCGCGGTGGTCCAGCCGCACCGCTACACGCGGCTCGCCAGCCTGTTCGAGGATTTCTGCACCTGTTTCAACGACGCCGACATGGTGATCGTCGCCGATGTCTACGCCGCGGGCGAGGCCCCGATCCCCGGGATCGACCGCGACGGGCTGGTCGCCGGGCTTCAGGCCCATGGCCATCGCCACGTGGCGCCGCTGCCAGACCCCAAGGCGCTCCCCGAAATGATCGCCGCCACGGCCTCCGCCGGAGATTTCGTGGTGTGCCTGGGCGCCGGCAACATCACCGCCTGGGCGGCGTCCTTGCCGGCAGAGCTCGAGGCCGTCCTTGGCCGGGCGGAAGGGGCGACGCGATGATGGCCGCCGCGCGCATCCAGCCGGAAACGATCGAGCGGTTGCCGCCGGTTCGCGGTCGCCTGCGGACCTGCGTGGACCTCGCGCCGCTGACCTGGTTCCGCGTGGGCGGACCCGCGGAGATATTGTTCCGGCCGGCAGACCGCGACG
This sequence comes from Alphaproteobacteria bacterium, assembly GCA_903970575.1. Lineage (GTDB taxonomy): Bacteria > Pseudomonadota > Alphaproteobacteria > BOG-932 > Roseiterribacteraceae > BOG-932. The sequence continues at coordinate 6,959 of CAJCJC010000080.1, read as the reverse complement.
ATCTTGCCGCATTCCTGGCGGCCTGCCCGGCCGATATCCCGGTCACGATTTTGGGCGTGGCCTCGAATCTGCTCGTTCGCGATGGCGGCGTTCCGGGCGTCGTGATCCGCCTGGGCGGCGCGTTCGCCCGCGTCGATGTGGAGGGCGAGCGTGTGACGGCGGGCGCCGGCGCGCTCGACCTGACGGTGGCCGAGCATGCGGCCGCTTCGGGGCTTGCGGGTTTGGAATTCCTGAGCGGCGTCCCCGGAACCATCGGCGGCGCCGTGAAGATGAACGCCGGCGCCTATGGGCGCGAGATGGTCGATATTATCGAGTCGGCGACGCTGGTGACGCGGTCGGGCGCGACCCTGACGATGAATCGCGACGCCATCGGCCTTTTCTATCGCGGCAGCGCCTTGCCCGAGGGCGCGGTGATCGTGGAGGCGACGCTGCGCGGGGCGCGGGACGACGCGTCGAACGTGATCGCGCGCATGCGGGATATCGAGGCGAGGCGCGCCGCCAGCCAGCCCGTGCGGGCGCGGACCGGCGGCTCGACCTTCGCCAATCCCGAGGGAATCAAGGCGTGGGAGCTGATCGATCGGGCGGGATGCCGGGGTTTGCGCATTGGCGGCGCGCAAGTGTCCGACCAGCATTGCAATTTCCTGATCAATACCGGGAACGCCAGCGCCCAGGATATCGAGGCGCTGGGCGAGGAAATCCGCCGCCGCGTGCATGCGATGAGCGGGATCATGCTGCGCTGGGAAATCTTGCGCATCGGGGAACGGCCATGACCGCGACCGCGAGCCAACGCCCCAGAATCGTCGTTCTGGCCGGCGGCTGGTCGGCCGAGCGCGAGGTCTCGCTGGTGAGCGGCAAGGGCGTGGCCGACGCCTTGATCGGCCGCGGCTACGTCGTGGAGACGTTCGATCCGCCGCGCGACCCCATTCGGATCGCCGAGGGTCTGACGCCCCGCCCCGCCGCGGTGTTCAATGCGCTGCATGGAACCGGCGGCGAGGACGGCACGATCCAGGCGGTGCTCGACCTGCTCGACGTGCCTTACACGCATTCCGGCATGCGGGCCTCGGCGGTCGCGATGGATAAACCCCTCGCCAAGCGCGTCGTCGGAACCGTCGGCGTGCCGAGCCCGGCGGGGATGGTCGTCACGCCCGCGATCTTGGCCGAGGGCCATCCGATGCCGCCGCCTTATGTGGTGAAGCCGGTGGGCGAAGGCTCGAGCGTCGGCGTCTCGATCGTGCGCGCGGGCGAAAATCTTGCCCCCGGCGAAGCATGGGCCGAGGACGCGCTGTTGCTGGTCGAGCCGTATATCGCGGGCCGGGAGCTGACGGTGGGCGTTATGAGCCGCGCGGGCGAGGAAGCTCGCGCGCTGGCGGTCACGGAGATCGTTTATAGCTCGGAAATATTCGATTACACGGTGAAATACTCGGAAGGCTACGCAACACATATTCTTCCTGCCAAAATCCCCGAATCAGTTTATAGGGCGGTGATGGAGTATGCGCGACTTGCTCATCAGGTGATCGGCTGCACGGGCGTGACCCGCAGCGATTTTCGCTGGGATGACTCCCGCCCCGGCATGGAGGGGCTTTATTTTCTGGAAATCAATACCCAGCCGGGTATGACGCCGATATCGCTTGTGCCCGAGCAGGCCGGCCTGATCGGCATGGGTTACGCCGACCTGGTCGAATGGATCGTGGAGGGGGCGACATGTCGTCATTGACCTCCGCCGCGCGCGCCATGCGCCGGCCGCCGAAACGCCGAAACGCGGCGTTGCGATGGACCCTACGTGGATTGAAGGTCACGGTCATGGCCGCGATCGTCGCAATCGTAGGGATCACCTGGCGTTCGGGCGCGCTTTCTTCCTGTCTCGACAGAGCCGAAACGACCGCGATCGCGGTTTCCGCCGGGATCGGATTTCGGGTCGAGGAGGTGGATGTCGCCGGTCGGGTCGAGACCGACCCAAGGGCGCTGCTCGCCGCGGCCGGTTTGAAGCGCGGCGACCCCATTCTCAGCTTCGATCCGGAGGATGTGCGGCAACGCATCGAGAGCCTGCCGTGGGTCGCCAGCGCCGCCGTGGAGCGCCGGCTTCCCAATTACGTGGCGATCACTCTCGTGGAGCGGACGCCGATCGCGCTGTGGCAGCATAACGAGCGCATCTCGCTCATCGCCGCGGACGGCGCGAATCTGGGTCCGGCCGCGGTCGAGTCCCGGCCCGACCTTCCGCTGGTCGTTGGCGGGGACGCGCCGGCGCACGCCGCCGATCTGCTGGGGATGCTCGCCGAACATCCCGACCTCGCCAAGCGGATATCGTCTTCGAGCTGGATCGGCAGCCGCCGCTGGGACCTCAAAATGGATAATGGCGTGGAGGTGCGGCTGCCGGAAAGCGATGTCGCGAACGCCCTTCAACAACTCGCGGACGCCGAAAGCGAGACGCGGCTGTTGGAGCGCGACGTAACGGCCGTGGATTTACGCCTGCCCGGCAAGATGATCGTGCGGCTGGGGCATCAGCCGGTCGCGGCCAAACCCGCCAAACCGCAGCAGGGGATTTAAGCCGTGCAAGGGCTGGGAAGAGAATCATGTCGATAAACGACAACAGGCGCATTCGCCACCGACCGCGCGGCAGCGTCATCGCGGTGGTGGATGTCGGCACGACCAAGATCGTGTGCTTCATCGCGCGGGTGGACGAAGGCGACGCGCTCAGAATCATCGGGGTCGGTCATCAAAGCTCGGTCGGCCTCAAGTCCGGGACGATCGTCGACATGGCCAGCGCCGCGACCGCGATCGGAAACGCGGTCAACGCGGCCGAGCAGATGTGTGGCGAGACGATCCGCGAGGTGCTGGTCAATCTTTCGGCCGGGCACGCCGAATCTCACGCCGTCACCATCGAGGTGACGATCGCCGGGCATCAGGTCGGCGATCTGGATCTGCGCCGGGCCATGGGGCATGCGCGCGGCGTGGAGCGCGCGGCCGAAACCGAGCTTTTACACGCCGTGCCCACGGGTTTCGCCATCGACGGCAATTGCGGGATCGAGGACCCGCGCGGCATGTTCGGTCAGGCCCTCGGCGTTCAACTGCACGCGGTGACGGCCGATGTCAGCGCGCTCAAGAACCTGACGACCTGCGTCGCGAATACGCATCTGGGGATCGAGGGGTTTTGCGTGTCGCCCTATGCCTCCGGCCTGTCCGTTCTGGTCGAGGACGAGAAGGAACTGGGCGCCACCATCGTCGACATGGGGGGCGGCACGACCGAGATCGCGGTCTTCCAGGATGGCGTGCTGATGCATGCTGGATGCGTGCCGGTGGGCGGCGTGCACGTCACCAGCGATATCGCGCGCGGATTGACGACCCCGCTCGCGCACGCCGAACGGATCAAGACGCTTTATGGAAGCTGCGTCGCGACCTCGACCGACGAGCGCGAACTGATCGACGTTCCGCAAGTGGGCGAATATGGCGACGAGGAACCCGCGCAGGCCAATCATCTCCCGCGGTCGTTCCTGGTGGGAATCATCCAGCCGCGGCTGGAGGAGACCTTCGAGCTGGTGCGGCAGCATTTGGAAGCGTCCGGTCATTACCACGCCGCGGGCAGGCGCGTGGTTCTGACGGGCGGCGGCAGCCAGTTGGCGGGGGTCCGCGATCTGGCGCAACTCGTCCTCGACAAACAGATCCGCATCGGTAAGCCGCGTCGCCTGGTTGGCCAGCCCGAGGCCGTATCGGGGCCGGCTTTCGCGACCGCCGTCGGCCTTCTCGCCTTCGCTCAGCACCCGGTCGAAGACCTGTCCGGTTTCACCGCCGTTCCCCAGGCGATGCCTGGCTTTTTAGGACGCGTCGGCGCCTGGTTTCGAGAAAACCTATGAATCAAAAAGAAGTTTTTTGGACTTTGTCTCACCAAACGGGCCGGTCAAGCCCGATCCACTCAAGCTTACAACCCTTATAAGGAGTCTTTTCCATGATCAGCATTCGCGCACCAGAATCCGACCCGCCGCTCCATCCCCGAATCACCGTCATCGGCGTCGGCGGCGCCGGCGGCAACGCCGTCAACAACATGATTCGCTCCAACCTCGAGGGCGTCGAGTTTCTCGTTTGCAATACCGACGCCCAGGCGCTGGGCCATTCGGCGGCGGACCGGCGCATACAGCTCGGGCTCAACATCACCAAGGGGCTCGGCGCCGGGTCGCGTCCGGAAGTAGGCCGCGCCTCGGCGGAGGAAGCGCTCGAGGAGCTGTTCAGCTATCTCGAGGGCTCGAACATGGTGTTCATCACCGCCGGCATGGGCGGCGGCACGGGCACGGGCGCGGCCCCGGTGATCGCCCGGGCGGCGCGAGAGCATAATATTCTAACCGTCGGCGTCGTGACCAAGCCGTTCCAGTTCGAGGGCGCGCACCGCATGCGCACCGCCGAGGCCGGCATCCAGGAGCTTCAGCAATTCGTCGATACGCTGATCGTCATCCCCAATCAGAACCTGTTCCGGATCGCGAACGAAAAAACGACCTTCGCCGAAGCCTTCAAGATGGCGGACGAAGTGCTGTATTCGGGCGTGCGCGGCGTGACCGACCTCATGGTCATGCCCGGCCTGATCAATCTCGACTTCGCCGATATTCGCACGGTGATGAGCGAGATGGGCAAGGCGATGATGGGCACGGGCGAGGCCGAGGGCGCGCGCCGCGCGATCGACGCCGCCGAGGCCGCGATCTCCAACCCGCTGTTGGACGAGGTGTCGCTGAAGGGCGCGCGGGCGATGTTGATCAATATCACCGCGGGCATGGATATCGCCCTGTTCGAAGTGGACGAGGCGGTCAATCGCGTGCGCTCCGAAGTCGACCCCGAAGCCAACGTCATTTTCGGCTCGACCTTCGATCCGACGATGGAAGGACGCCTGCGGGTATCGGTCGTGGCGACCGGGATCGACGCTCAGGGCGCGATTCACACCGCGCCGCCGCGCCAGCCGACGCTCGACGTCATTCGCGGGGGCGTCGATATCAATGCCGGGCGCAAGATGAACGCCGGCGGTTTCGGAACGGCCGGCGTCGCGACCGCCACCGCTTGGCCGGCGATGTCGATCGCCGCCGCTCAGCCGCAAGCCGTCGCCGTCGCGCGCCAGATGGAGCCTGAGATCGCGGAGCCCGCTGTCGCGGCGGCGCCAGTCGAAGCGCCGAAGGAGAGTCCGGCCGTCGCCGCGCTTTCCGCGCTCGAGCCGGACGACATGATCAGGAGCATCGAATCCGCGGCGCGTCAGTTCCTGATGCCGCGGGAGACCGAGTTGGCCGAGCCCGCGTCCGCCGCGCCGGCCCAGCCCGAACCGGCGTCGCGTCAGCCAAGCGCCACACCCTGGGTCTCGGCCCCGCCTTTATCGGCGCAGCAGACCCCGGCAGGCGCCCAGCCGGCGGCCGCCGCGCCCAAGCGGACCTATAGCTTGTTCGAGCGGGCGACCGGCGCGGCGCGGCGCGCCGAGCAGGCCAACGCGGCGGCGGCTCAGCCCGCTCAGGCGCGCGCCACGCCAAGTTTCGGGACCAAGATTCCCATGCGCGCGCTGGCGCCGGATCCGGCCGCCCCGACGCCGGGGCAGCCCCGCCTTGGGATCGACGCGCCCGCGCGCCCGAAAATCTCGTCGCCGGAGAACGACCTGCTGGAAATCCCCGCCTTCCTGCGGCGTCAGGCCAACTGACGGGGTAATCGACGGTTGAAAAGAGGCGGATCGCGCGGCCCCGGGGCCTGTGCGCGATCCGCCTCGTTTTTCCCACTTCTATCCAAAACAAGGTGTTTCACGTGAAACACTTTCCCATCCATCTGACTCTATTGGCAGTTTCCTTCAGCATGGGAAACCGCGAAAAAAGGCGCGGCGGGCGATCCCGTGCGCCCCAATCATGTTTTGCTCCCCGCCCGGGGCGGGGAAACGCCGTACGGTAACCGTCGCCATGACCGTCATGGCCGGGTTCCTCGACCGCTTTGAATGCGTCACCGGGCCGTCTCCAAAAAGAAGAATGGCGACTTTCACCCTGTCTCCGAATCGGTAAATTAACGTGCTAACGCCGAACGGATCGTCCAGGAGAACATGCGCCCCATCGCCGTGGGCCGAACCGTGATGATCATCGCGCATCGCTTCTATTACGGTGACAGTTTACTTAATAAATCGTCATTCATTGACGCCGCCGGCTCTCTTGGTGGGTATTACGGTGACAGTTTACTTAGTAAATCCTCGTTCATTGATGCCGCCGGCTCTCTTGGCTTCCGGTATTACGGTGACAGGTATTACGGTGACAGTTTACTTAATAAATCCTCGTTCGTTAACGCCGCCGGCTCTTTTGGCTTCCGGCCACGTTTGCTGGGCGCCAGGGTACGGCCGTGCTCGCGCTCCAGACCGGCAAACGCAACGATGGTTCTGGGCGCAACAAGCCATCCGATGGCGCCGATGACCAGGACGGCCAGGATGGCGCTCAATCCAGCTCCGCTTATGTCGCGCGCATCGCATTGGCCGACACGACCATCGACACCGAACAGGGCCGGCTTCCGCTGGAACCCGGCATGGCGGTGACGGCCGAGATCAAGACGGGGCAGCGGCGGGTGATCGATTATCTGCTCTCGCCACTGCTTCGGTACAAACATGAGGGGCTGCGGGAGCGATGAGCATGGATCGCTTCACCGGAAAATCATTTTACTAACTTCAACATAAGGATAACCAATGTTCAGGATCGTTCTATTCGCCGCCGTGCTCCCGCTGGCCGCCTGCTCGTCGATCATCGAGGGCACTTCCCAGAAGATCGCCATCAATACCGATCCGGCCGGAGCCAACTGCACCCTGATGCGCGAAGGCAAGGCCATCGGTTCGGTGGAGTCGACGCCGGGAAGCGTGGTGATCCAGAAGACGAAGTACGACATCACGGTTCTGTGCGACAAGCCGGGGTTCACCCAAGCCAGCTACCTGAACCGTTCGGGCGCGGCGGGCGCCACGTTCGGCAACATCATCGCCG
>CAJCJC010000079.1 GCA_903970575.1 Alphaproteobacteria bacterium | reverse complement strand
TTCCGCTTCGGCGGCTGGACGGATAACGGGACGCAGCCGCATTATAAGAACCGGTAGCGAAGATAGTGGGGCGCGAGACAGCAGACGGTTGACGAATAGAGCCCAATGGGCTACTCACGACACTGTGGAGATGCCGCTCGTCACGGTCGTCGAAACCGATAACTATGTAGCCCGCAGCGAAAGGCTGATGACGGCGACTCAGCGTTCGGCGTTAATCGAATATCTCGCGGCTCACCCGACCGCGGGCGAGTTGATCCAAGGCGGCGGCGGCATCCGCAAGTTGCGCTGGGCGGCCGTGGGGCGAGGCAAAAGCGGCGGCGTTCGGGTCATTCACTACTTCGCAGATGACCGGTCGCCAGTGTTCGCGCTGGATGTATTCGCGAAGAACGAGAAGGAAAACTATACAGACGCCGAATTGGGCGTGCTTCGCGAGCTCGCAAAGCGACTGATCGGCACTTACGCAAGGAGGCCAAAATGACGAAAGCAGGCGACCGGCTGATCGCGGCCATGACCCAAGTGGTCGAGATCATGGAGGGTAAAGCGGACCCGTCGACGTATCGGGTCCATACGTTCGACACCATCGATGTCAAGGCGATCCGCGCCAAAAGCGGGCTGTCTCAGGCGAAGTTCGCGATGCGGTACGGTTTTCCCTTGGAAACCCTCAAGAAGTGGGAGCAAAAAACCCGCCGGCCGAATGGCGCGGCCCTGGTCTTGCTGCGCGTGATCGACCGTTCGCCCGAGGCCGTCGAAGCCGCGCTCGAAGCCGCCGAATAGCGAAGGCGGCGGCGCCCTTACTCGGCGTCGGTCGCGCCCGCCGGCTTGTCGCGCGAAAACATCCGGCTGAGCCCGGCGGCCTGGCGGTGCCAGTCGCGGACCGGGATTGCAGGATAGCCGGCGACGGTTGCGCCCGGCGGCACGTCGCGGGTCACGCCGCTGCCGCCCGCCAGCTTGGCGCCTGAGCCCACCTTGATGTGGTCGCCGATGCCAACGGCGCCGCCGACCAGCACGCCATCGCCGATTTCCACGCTGCCGGCGATTCCGGCGCGACCGGCGACCACCGTGAACTGACCGATGCGGCAATTATGACCGACCTGCACCTGGTTATCGATGACGGCGCCGCGACTGATCACGGTGTCGCCGATCGCGCCTCGGTCGATCACGCTGTTGACGCCAACCTCGACGTCGTCCGCTAGCAAGACCCGGCCGAGCTGCGGCACGCGCAGCAATCCGCCGGGGCTGGGCACGAACCCGAACCCGTGAACGCCAATCACGGCGCCTGGATAAAGATGAACACGATCGCCGATGATCGCGTGGCTGACGGTGACATTCGGCCCGATAATGCAATCCTCGCCGATCACGACGCCGGGCCCGATGATGCTGTTGGCGCCGATCGAGGTCCGAGCCCCGATCTCCGCCCCCTTGCCGATAATCGCGGAGGGATGAGCGCGGCAGCCAAGGCCGAGGGAAATTTCGGTGCTCTGATCGAAGCCGATGGCGTGCGGGGTGCTGGGATAGAACATCAAGGCCGCTTGAGCGAACGCGAGGCGCGTATTGACCACCGCGACGAGCGCGGGAGCGCGGGGCGCGGGGTCACGAAGCAGATCGGCGTTAACGAGAACGACGCCGGCGCGCGTATTCTCGAACGCGGGGCGATAACGCCCGTCGCCGAACATGCAGAGTTCGGATTCCGTCGCCTCCTCAAGGACGGCGAGATCGGTAACGATCATGTCGCGCGGCCGGTCGCCGATCAGGCGGCCCCCAATGCGGTCCACGATTTCGCCTAGCGCGAACGGACCGGCGTTGCTGAAGAATCGCGGATCGATCATCCGGACGTCCTGTTCGCGGCCGGCCCAAAGTCGCGGCGGCGCTTGTCATGACGCAGATCGTACGCGCCGACAACGCGCCGCGGATCCTCGCCAGGTCCGAAAATAAGACCCTTCTGAATTTTCGTCGTCGTCGTGACGGGAAGGGTTTCGCGGAAGACGATCCACCCCGGCGCTTTGTAATAGGCCAGTTGGGTCCGGCAATGCGCGAAGATTCCATCCGCTAACGCACGATTCGCCAAGACGCCTTCGACAAGCACGACGCAAGCCAGCACTTCTTCCTCGCGCAGCTCATCCGCGATCGGCATGACCGCGACGGTATGCACCGAGGGATGGGTGATGATCGCCTCTTCCACTTCCGCGGCGGAAATATTCTCGCCGCTCCGCCGAACGATGTTCTTGCGGCGATCGACGAAATGCAACATCCCGTCCGGCGCCATGCGCACCACATCGCCCGTATGGAACCACCCGCCGCGCCATGCCTGCTCGGTCGCCTCGTCCTCCTTCAAATATCCCGAAAAGAAACCCTGACGAGGGTTTGACCCGGAGAAACGCACCAGAAGCTGGCCCGGCTCGCCATCGATGACCGGCGCGTCGCCATCGTCCGCGATCAGGACTTCGAACCCATCGCGGGGTCTGCCGATCGCACGGGTCGTGATTTGCCTGGGTTCCATATTATCGCATAGCACGCGGCCGGTCTCGGTCATACCCCAGACCTCCACCATCGGAAAGCCGAACCGCGCCTCGAACGCCGCGTGCAGCGTGGGATCGACGGATGCGCCGAGCCCGAATTTGACCTTATGTTGCGTCTCTTCGATCGCGGGCGGCTGCTTGAAGAGGATCGGAGGGATAACGCCCATGTAATGCACCGCCGTAGCGCCGGTCTCCACCAGGTCCCGCCACCAGCTTCTTGGATGGAAACGATCCGCCGAAATCAGACAACTGGCCGAGAGCGTTACCGCCATCAGGCTTAATACCCCCGCGTTCATATGGAAGACGGGAAACGGGTTGAACAGGCGTTCCCGCCCAAAAGTGAATTCCAGCCTGCCGCCGCGGCTGAGATACCAGGAGCCGGATGTCAGGAAATACGCATTGGAGATGATGCAGCCCTTGGGCCGCCCGGTCGTTCCGGACGTGTAAAGCAGCGCCGCCTCGCTGGCGAGGCCAGGTTCGCCCAGAAGAGGCGGACGGCCGGGCGCGGCGAGAATTGAGGGAAGGTCATCCTCGCAATAGACGGGCAGCCTGCGGGCGAGCCGCCCGGCTAGCGCCCGGAGATCGTCCAGACGCGATCCCGCCGAGACCGCGAAATCCGCTTCCGAATGGCTGACGGCATAGAGCATCTCGTCCGCCGTATTGTCGGGATTGAGCGGGACGATGCTGGCGCCAAGCGCGTTGAGCGCGAAAAGATGAAAAAAATGCTCGGGCCGATTTCCCAGAAGGAGCGCCACCCTATGCCCATGGCCGACGCCCGAGCGCGCGTAGAGCGCCTTAAGGGCAAGGATGCGTTCGCGCGCCTGGGCATAGGTATACTCAACCCCCATGGGCCAATAATCGCGATCGGCCCTGGCCGGAATGCACAGGAACGCGTTGTCCGGATACGCGTCCGCCGTGGCCGCGAAGGCCTGGAAAGCGGTGTCGAACGCCAGCCCTGTCATGATCTAACTTTCCCCACCCCGTTAAAACCATTATTTCCGGCCCGATATTGCAACGGGTCCGTTCAACCGCCCAATCCATTTCCCACCGATGCGACCCTACCGGTATCGCCCGGAGATCGTCATCAACAGATCGTACTCGATT
>CAJCJC010000078.1 GCA_903970575.1 Alphaproteobacteria bacterium | reverse complement strand
GCGCCTTCGCGTCCGCGGGCGCCCGCGGCAGATGCGGGATATAGCGGTGCGTCCCAAACGCCGACCAAAGTTCCGACGCCACGACGATCACGCCGATCGTGAGGACCGCATAGAAATAATTGTGGACATCCAGCAGAGAGTTTGACGATCCGCCCTGATTCTTAAAGAACAGGATGCTGATAATGAAAAAGCTCGCCGCCCCAAGGAAAGAGAAGAATATCCTTGAGGCGACGAGGCTGGTTCGTTGGTGATAATCCCGCGACAACTCCGCGCCCAGCGCCCAATGCGGCACCAGGTAAACCGTCATCGATGTGCGCATGACCGTGTACCAGAAGAACAGCCAGCCGAAGAGGGCCCAGTGCGCCATGCCGCTGGGCGGGCTGAACAGCATCACCATGCTGAGCCCCGCGGGGAGCGGGGCAAGATAAAGATAAGGGTGGCGGCGCCCCCATCGGCTTCTCGTGACATCCGACCATGAGCCGATGAACGAGTCGATCAGGCCATTAATAAGGCCTGTCATCAGTATGCCGGCGCCCACAATCGCGGCGTTCAGGCCCATCACCTGACTATAGAAGAACAGCAGAAGCGAGACAGCGGCGATGCCCTGCAACCCTTCGCCGAATTGACCGAAGCCATAAGATATCTTGTCGGGAATTGGAATGTGACCGGCGAACCCTCCGGGCTCGTCGCGCACGGAATTCTCCGATGCGGCCGTGACGGCGCCAACATCCGCAATACTTGGCATGCGCCCGCCTTAGAATATGCGTGAAGGTTTCACAATTCCCGTCTTGTCCGAGATAACGCGAAACCGCGGAGGCCCTATGATCCGGATCATCGCGGAAAGGTTGCATGCCTGCAAGGCGATGGGTGGCGCGCCTCTGGATATAGGACAAAATCCATTCCGGCGCGCTCAATTCTCAACGTCTTCGTTTTTCCCCTCCGTCGCATATGCGATCCGAGCCTGTCGGCATAACATTATTTCGAGCAGCTTCGGCGCATAATCCCTTTAATATCAATGGTTTATACCCAAGCACGGGGCCGCCGCATCATTACACTTTTTTGTTGCAACACCCTGGTCCTTTTTAATATCCTCTCGATAGGACAGGTAATATCTAAATATCATTAGATTTAAGGGGGCTTCAGAATGTCGGACCTGCGGGTTGGCTTTTCCTTGGCGTTTCGGCTCAGGTTGGGATTGAGCGCGCTGTTACTCGGTTTGAGCGGCATTCCCTTGGCGGGCGCTCAGAGCGCGGACAAGGCGGGTCCTGAGGTTGGAACACAGGGTTCGACTGTCGAGGAGATCGTGGTCACAGCCCGTCGCAGGGAAGAAAAACTACAGGACGTTCCGCTTTCCGTTTCGGCCTTTACGGCCCAAAAGCTCGACACGCTGCAGATAACCGACCAGGACGAATTGTCGGATTTCACGCCGGGCTTCCAGTTCACCGATTACACCGAGGGACGCACCACGCGCGGCGCTTTCCGCTCTCTCGTTTTTCGCGGTCTGGCTCTCTCCAATAATACTGGCGTTACGTCGGCGGGGTTGGTGTTCCTCGATGGCGCCCCCGTTGTCGCCGGCGACGTTCTTATTACAGACGCGCTGGAGCGGGTCGAAGTCTTGAAGGGTCCCCAGAACGTCTATTTCGGCCGGTCGACCTTCGCCGGCGCCGTCAACTACGTGACCCGTAATCCTTCGGAACAATATCAGGGTTCGATTCAGGTCGAAGGCGGCAATCACAATGAATACAAGGTCGACGCCCATATGGAGGGGCCGGTCGTCCTGAACAAACTTACCTTCTCGCTGGATGGCGAAATTCAAGGCAAAAGCGGCGATTACACGGACCAGGCCGAGCCGAATATCAAGCTGGGCGGCCGCAAGACGAAATCCGTCGCCGGCACGATCTACGCCACGCCGACGGATAATCTTTCGGTCAAAATCTACGCCAATTATTATACCTACGATGACGGCCCCACCGCCCAGGGCTTCTTGCCGTCCAACCAATCGAACTGCAATCCGGGCGGACAGCCGGGACCGGCGTTCTATCATTGCGGCCAGATCGGTACGCTGAACCCCAAGTTCATCTCGGAGACGTTGAACCTCTTGCCCGGTGAGAGCCTGGGGCTGGGGAACCCGCCCGGCTACGCCAATCAGATCCTGCTCGGCGCCTATTACTGTAATAAATTCGGCGCTTGCGACGACACCTTGGCCACGCACTCGATCATCAAATACGATTTCGAGAACGGGATGAAGCTGGAGTCGATTACCGCTTACCACCTCCGTAACGCCGAGGATGTCGACAATCTGGTTCAGGTCGACGCCTCGACCTTGCCCAACGTGCTGTACGGCAATCCGGCCTATCCCACGGCGCCGCCGGTTATCGCCTATGATTATTCGATCATGAACAAAACCCGCGACATCAGCACGGAAATCCGCCTCAGCTCGGCTGACGATCAGGCGCTGCGATGGACGATCGGCTCCAATTACGTCAGCGCGTCCGATCTCAATCAGCTGTTCTTCTATACGCCCTATGGCGCCCAGGCCCCGTGCCCGCTTTGTACCTATGGCGACACGGCGGCCACGACATACGGCATCTTCGGCGGCGCTTATTACGAACCGATCGACGGCCTGATCTTCAGCGCCGAGGCGCGCTATCAGTCGGATGACAGGACGGACACGTCAGCCACCAATGGCCAGATCTTCAATAAGACCTTCCGAAGCTGGTCGCCGCGCGTTTCGGTCGATTACAAAATGACGGATACGCTGAACGCCTATGCGTCCTACTCGGCTGGCGTCCGTCCCGGCGGCTTCAACGCCGTCCTGGCCGGACTTCCGCCGGTGATCCTGTCGCAGATTCAGGCGCAGACCGGAACAGCTTCCATAGCCTACAAGGAGGAAAAGCTCGATACCTACGAAATCGGCCTCAAGGGCACGTATTTCGAGAACACCGTCCGAGCGAACGTGTCCGCCTATTGGGGCAAGCTAACGAACGAACAGTCGAGCGTAACCGCCTTCACGACGACGATCGGGGCCGCGACCGGCGGTGAGTATACGATCGTCAGCAATTTGGGCGTGGTCGATATCGATGGCGTCGAGGCCGATACCGAGTGGCGGGTAACGCGGATTCTGACGCTCTCCGGCACGGTTGGATATAACCGGACCGATATCGTCGAATCGAGCTGCTATACGTGCTTCCTTATCACTGGAAACCCGAGCATCAATGGCAAGGCCCTGCCGGGCGCGCCGGAAGTGACCTACACGCTCGCGGCCGACCTCACGGATGCGCTGACCCCGTCGCTGAACTGGTTTGCCCATGCCGACATGGCCCATAAGAGCAATATCTAGATAGACCAGCCGAATCTGGTCGGAACCGGTCCGTCGACCCTCGTCAACCTTCAGGTCGGCGTCGAGAACAACGAGTATTCGATAGGGCTGTGGGTGAAAAACTTGACCGACGACCGGACGATCACGGGCGGCACCGTCGGCACGGATTTCACCACCTTCTCGATCTATGGGCTTCGGGTCGGCCTTCCCGATACGCGGGCCTACGGCATTCGCGCCAAGTATAAGTTCGGCCCGTTCGCCGAGGAAACGGAAGCGGCCCCGGCCGCTTATGTTCCGCCGCCGGTTCAGGCGCCGATGAAGGCGACGACCGCCCGTTCCTACATGGTCTTCTTCGACT
>CAJCJC010000077.1 GCA_903970575.1 Alphaproteobacteria bacterium | reverse complement strand
CGATCTCGATATGGCAGGCCAGTTCCGCCAGTTCCTGGGGATGAATGAGCTTACGTCGATGCGCGTAGAGCGATTTCAGCAACGCCGTCGTGAAACTTCCGGACGATCCCAGCCCGGTTCCCGCCGGAATATCCGCCAGTGTCGTGATCTCCATCTGCGGCGTGTTCAGATTCTGCATCTGAAGCGCCTCGCGGATAATGGGGTGCTTCACGTCGGAAACCTGTTCCGTATGCTCAAGCGCCGAATATTTCAGGTACACCCCCTCGGCAAAGGGGCGCATTACCGTGACATAGACATATTTATCGATCGCCGCGGCGATCAGGAAACCCTCGTGGTCCCGGTAATAGGACGGTAAATCCGTGCCTCCGCCGCCCAGCGTGATTCGAAGCGGGCTACGCGCGATGATCATATCCGGAACTCCGATAAATTCGATCCACGACGTCAAGCGCGGCGACGGCGTCGGCCAGGCCCGCCGCCGGCTGCCGCCCCAGCCTGATGTCTTCTAGGAAATCGGCCATCTCGACATCCCATGAGTTATCCCCCATCGGATATTCCCAGATGGTCGTCTCCGGCGGTCCCATCTCTGGCAGCATCTTGTAGAACGCGAGGCGTTCGACGCCATAGCTGCCGCCCAGACCGTCGATCTGGAGCTTGCCGTCACGGCCGTAGAGCTCGAACGAAAAAATATTCTTCCACTCGGAACAGCTTGCGTGCAGAAACGCGACCCGCTTCTCCGCCGTCTTCAGTAACAGGAAGGCGTTGTCGTCGACCGGCATATCCCAGAAAAACGTGTGCGCCGACCCATCGATCTCGGCGAAATCACCCAGAAACCAGCGCGCCAGGTCGATCAGATGCACGCCTTGGTCGATCAGCTCCCCGCCGCCCGACAGCGCCGGATTGGCGCGCCATTCCTTATTATATCCGATCCGCCCGCCATGACCGTAGCGCGCCCGCAGGAACATCAGCGGCCCCAGCTCTCCTGAGTCCACAATGCGCTTCGCCTGCTGGAAGGCGCGATGATAGCGGTGATTGAAGCCGACATGGACCAGAGCGCCGTGTTCGGCGGCCAACGGGATCAGCGGTCTCAACTCGTCGACATGCCGCGCGGCGGGCTTCTCCACCAGAACATGCTTCCCAGCCATGATCGCCCCGCGGGTGATCTCCGCGAGCGAATCATGCGGCGTCGCGATGATGACCAAGGATACGTCCGGTCGGTTCACCGCCTCGCGCCAGTCGCTCGTGGCGGCGCAGCCCGCGGCTGTCTTCGCAAGCGATTCGGCCCGCGCCAGATTGCTGTCCGCGCAGACGACAAGCCGCGCGTCGCCGAGCGATTTGGCGCGCTTCTGGCCGATCAAGCCACATCCCACAATGGCGACGTTCATCGCTCAGTCGCCCCAATCCATGCCGCGATCCTTTGGAACGATCCGACGCAAGGTGTAGATATCCGTTGCATTTAATTCCTCAAGATGGCCGGGCAGATCGCTCCACGGGTCCCAGACGGCCGAAATCAGCTTGCCGGTGATCCCATCGCTGAGAGACGATCCAAGAAACACCGCCAGATCCGCGCCCTTATCGAGCGGCGCGCCGCCGCTGTCACGTTGTTTCAGCGACCTTTCATAAAATGCCCGGCCGACCTTCTCCGGACCCGCCTCGAGAATCTCCGCAAGCATGCGCGTGTTCAGCGCGCCGGGCGCGATCGCGTTCACATCGATGCCGAGTCCGCGCACTTCCTCCGCGAGCGTCTCGATGAAGCGGATGATCGCCGCCTTGGAAACCGCGTAAGCGCTGATCATAGGCAGCGGATTGGTCGCCCCGCCGCCCGATAACTGGATGATCTTGCCCCGCCCCGCAGCCTTGAAATGCGGCAACACCGCCCGACACATCAGGATCGACCCGAACAGGTTGATCTCGATCGCGCGCACCCATTCCGCCCAATCCACATCCTCGCTGGCGCCTTTGGGGCCATATACCCCCGCGTTATTGACGAGAATATCCACCCGGCCAAACTGCGCCATCGCTTCGTCGACCAGCGCTTGGACATCGCCCTGATCGGACACGTCCGCAACCTTAGCAACCACCTTTTGGCCAGGCGCCGCCAGAGCGGCCAGCGCCGCGCGGGAAGTCTCAAGCATCGCGGCGCTTCTGGCGCAGATCAGCAAATCCGCGCCGGACTCCAGATATTTCTTGGAAATCTCAAAGCCGAGCCCCTGATTGGCGCCCGTGATGATCGTCGCCTTATTGGCTAACAGATTCGACATGTCGCTCATACCAGTTTGTCGGGGACGCCCACGGCGACATATCTGACGCCCTCGACCGTCGCCAGGCGCGGCAAGAAACGGTTCGCGTCCAGCACGATCAGATTGGCCCCGTTTGTCGCTGGCTTAACGACCACATCGCGATAAAGCGGCCACTCCGTCGCGATCGCCAGCGCCTGGGCGCCTTGAAGCGCCGAGATCGGATCGTCGAAGGCCTCGACCTTGCCGCGCCATTGATCGGGAAGCGCCTTGACGGCCGGATCATGCACCTGGACGTTCATCCCGCGGGCGATGCACCAATCGCACAACTCCACCGCCATGGAGCGGCGCAGCGTGTCGGTGCCGGGCTTATAGGTCAGCCCCCAGACCGCGATCGTAACGCCGGCCAACTCCGGAAAAAAAGTCATAAGCTTGCGTCGAACCCATAGCTTGTGTTCGTCATTGCTTGGCTTGACGGCGGATAGCAGCGGCGTCGCGAGAGACTTCTCCGCCCCGGCGATGTTCAGAAACGTGATGTCGCGGGCGAGCGTGCCCCCCGCGAAGGCGCCGCCGGGCGACAGATAGGCTTTCGGTCCGATCCGCGCCTCCGTCTTCAGTCCGCGCTCGACTTCCTTGGCGTCCGCCCCGACCAACTCGCAGATCGCGGCGATCTCGTTGGCGAATGTCACGGAGGTGGCGAGAAAGGCGTTGATCGCGTGCTTCGTCATCTCGGCCGACTCGACGGACATCCACTCGATGCGCTCCGCGACCGGCTCCAGCAGCCGGCTCAATTTCTCCCGGTCAGCCTCCGACCGAACCCCAACGATGATTCGGTCTGGGTGCAGGAAAACATCCAGCGCCTTCCCCAAACGAAGATTTTCCGGCGAGCAGGCAAAGCTCAAAGCCGCCGCCGGAACCAGCGCCGCCGCGATCTTTTCAAGCGCGCCGATCGAGCCGACCGGCATTTGCGATGAAATCAGCACGGTGGTTCCCGTTGGCAGCGAGGGAAGAACGCGCTCGATCTCGGCCATGACAAAACTCACGTCCGCGTTGTCGTCGTCGTCCACCGGCGTATCGTACGCGACCCACAGAATATCGATGCCGGATACCGCGTCCTCGATATTCGTCGTGAATCGCAGGCGTCCCGCCTCCATGCCGCTCCCGGTCAGCTCCTTGAGACCTGGCTCGAACAAAGGCGGACGCCCCTGTTTCAAGGCGTCGATCACGCCCTCATTGAAATCCAGCCCGACCACCTCGTGCCCGACTGACGCGAGGCAGGCCGCGGTGACGCATCCCAGATGCCACAGACCTTGGACGCAGACCTTCATTCGCGCGCTCCAAACACCCACTCATTTGCTCTAAGGAACTCGACAGTCTTCTCGACGCCCTGTCTTATATCGAGTTTAGGCTCCCAGCCGAGGGCCCGAATCTTCGCGGTATCGAGAAAAATAAAGGGATTGTCGCCGATCCAGCCGCGATCGCCGCCTGTATAGTTGAGCTGCGGCGTCAAATCCAGCGCGTTGCAGATCCAGCCGATCGAATCCGTCACCTGGCAATACGCGTCAACGCCCAGGTTAAAGATGTTGACCTTATCCGTGGCCTTGTCCATCGCCAGGAGAATGGCGTCAATGCAATCCTGCACGTACAGATAGGATTTACGCTGCCGCCCATTGCCCAGGACGCGCAGTTGCGTCGGATCGTCAACCAGCTGTTTATAAAAATCGAAGACATGGCCGTGGGTATATCGCTCGCCCAGGATGGAGACGAAGCGGAATATGCAGGATTGAAAGCCGAACCCTTCGCAATAGGCCGCGATCAACCCTTCGCCGGCAAGCTTGGAAGCTCCATAGAGGGATGTCTGAACCGGAAAGGGTGCGTTTTCCGGCGTCGGGATCACCGGCGCCTCGCCATAGACCGACCCGGTCGAGGAAAAGGCGATGCGTTTAACGCCGTTGGCGCGCATTGCCTCCAGTACGTTATACGTTGCGATGGTGTTCTGTTCGAGGTCTCGGCCGGGATGATCGGTGCCGAAGCGCACATCCGCATTGGCCGCGAGGTGAAATACGGCGTCGCAGC
>CAJCJC010000076.1 GCA_903970575.1 Alphaproteobacteria bacterium | reverse complement strand
GCGCCCTGGATCGCGCCGCGCCTCAAGGAAGCGCTGTACGAGAAGATGCCGACTGGCCACGGACCGATCCTGATCGCCGGCTATAACGAGCCTAGCGCGGTAATCGCGCTGGGAACCGCGACGCGATTTGGCGTTGGAGCGGACGCCGCGCGATTATTGGCGACCGATCCAAATGGCGTCGCGATCGTTTCGGGCGACCAGACGGACGGGTTCAATGCCGGGTTGGCCGCGGGCCATACCGATGTCGAGACGCTGGGAAGCGTCACCGGCTTTAATTACGCCAAGGGAAAGCGGGTTGTGCTAACGATCTGGCGGCGGGCGTCATGACGATGCGACGCCGGTGGGCGCTCGCGGGGGCGCTTTTTCTGCTCTGCGCGAGCTTCGCGGCGGACCGCCCGGTCGCCCGCTTAATGGCCGATGCAAGCCCGACGACGCTGCGCGTCTTCAATTTCATTACCTGGTTCGGTGAGGGCGGCGTCATTCTGTATCCTGCGGCCGCCATCGTGCTGATCGCGAGCCTGTGTCGGCTGTCGGAGGATTGGCGCCCGCGCGCCGCCCGCCTCTTGGCGCGGTCGGCCGCGATTTTTGCCGTCGTCGCCGCGGCCGGCCTCGTCAACGACGCCCTGAAAATCCTGTTTGGGCGGGCCCGGCCGCATTTATGGCTGGCCGGTGACGAAACGGGTTTCCATTTTCTGCGCTATAGCGCGAAATACGCCTCCTTCCCGTCGGGGCACACGGCGACCTCTGTCGCCGCGGCGGTGATTTTCAGCGCGTTATGGCCGGGCGGACGGCCGATTTTCATCGCCTTCGCCGTCCTGATCGCGGCGAGCCGGATCATTCTGGACGCGCATTATGTTTCAGACGTGGTCGCCGGCGCCTTGGTTGGCGGCGCGGCAGCGGTTATAGTGCTTGACCTGATCCATAAATCAGGTTGGAGTTCATCGCGGGCGGAATTGTCCCGGTCGGCGCCGAAAAGCCGGCCTGGAAGTTTCCGCAAAGGGAAAACTAGGCGTCGCACAGACCCAGAAAATTAGTCAGAGCGTTTTTCTGTTCGGGGAACCGGACGCGGCCATGTTTGCTTAGTGGGGCATGGGTGACGACATGATTATCGATCTGGGTCCGGTTGCGAGAAACCACGGCGTTGAGTGCGCATGCGCACCATGCGACGTTCCGCGCGCCCGCCATCGTATCCGCGCACTGACATCCCGGCGGTTTCGCGTTTTTTTGGTGGTATGGACGGTTCTGTCGATCGTCTGGATCGTTGGGGCCGTCGACAACATCTATCAGCGAGTGAATGACCAGGCCGCCATGTCGGTGGACGTGGAGCGCGATCTCGATCAAGGGTTGACCGCCGCTGCGTGCTCACGCGATTGCGCCGGGACGATCCAACCCATCGCCGCGTCCAATCGATTCGATATCGCCTCCACCTATTTGCGATTCGGCAGCGTTGAGATGGGAGAATGGGTTTTCGGCCCTCCGATCGCGCTTCTGCTTATCGGCCTTGGGGCGTTTTCGGTTTCAGTCCGGCGCGGAAGACGCGGATTCTAAGGCAATCCGCATTAGCGGAGAATACGAGCGATCGCTTATCAAGCAACGCGAGCGGCGACGATTTTCGCAATCTGCTTTTTCAAGCTTCGCATGGGAGCCTCGAGCTCGGAGCCCCGCGCATCCATGAGATAGGCGTCAAGGCCGCCCTTGTGTTCGATGGTGCGCAGGCCGTTCGTCGAAACCCGAAGATGGAAATTCCGACCCAGCGCCTCACTGAACACCGAAGTCACCTGCAGATTGGGCAAGAAACGTCGACGCGTCTTGTTATTCGCGTGACTGACGTTATTGCCAGTCTGAACGCCTTTGCCGGTCACGGCGCAACGACGGGCCATGGTGAAATACCTCAAGATATGGACAAACCTGCCACGCTCCACCTTACGGCTTCACGCGAAGGCGCGGAACCTACGCCGATCGGGGGTTCGCGGTCAAGATCGCGTCGTCCCAGTTGCGACCATCGAAAGCCGTGGTCGTCACACCGGCGAGGTCGACACCGGCGAGGCAGCGAACATTGATGTCGATCTTATCCGGATCGGATCGCGGAATATAGAAAGGGTGAATGCCACAATGGCGGCAGAAAATGTGTTTCGCCGTTCCCGTGTTGAATTGATAGGTCGAAAGCGCTTCTTCGCCACAAAGCAGCGTGAATTGTTCGGGCGGTACGATGAGGTGAAGGAAACCCTTCTTGGTACAGATGGAGCAATTACATTCGATAACGTGAGCAAGGTCGCCTGAAACGCGAAACCGGACATTGCCACAGTGGCAGCCGCCTTCCCATGTGCCCATGGCCACGCTCTACTCCGCCGCCTCGGCTTCCTCTTCCACCGATTCGCGGCGGCGTTCCGCGGCTTCCTGCTGCTTGCGCCACATTTCGGCGAACAGGCCGCCGGCCAGCAACAATTCGGCGTGGTTGCCCCGCTCGGCGATGACGCCGCCCGAAAGGACCAATATCTCGTCGGCGTCGATGACGGTGGATAGGCGGTGGGCGATCACAAGCGTGGTGCGGCCCTCGCTGGCGGTTTTGAGGTTGGCCTGGATTTCCTTTTCGGTCGCGGTGTCGAGGGCGGAGGTCGCCTCGTCGAACAGCATGATTGGCGGGTCCTTCAACAAGGCGCGGGCGATGGCAACGCGCTGTTTCTCTCCGCCGGAGAGCTTAAGACCGCGTTCGCCGACCATCGCGTCATACCCATCGGGCAAACCCCGGATGAAGCTATCGATATTGGCCATGCGGGCGGCCTGTTCCACCTCCTCGCGGGATGCGTCGGGGCGGCCATAGGCGATGTTGTAGTAGATCGTGTCATTGAACAGCACCGTGTCCTGCGGAACGATTCCAATCTCCCCCCTGACGCTTTGCTGCGTCACCGACCGGATATCCTGCCCGTCGATCAGGATGGCGCCGCCCGTCACGTCGTAAAACCGGAATAGCAGGCGGGC
>CAJCJC010000075.1 GCA_903970575.1 Alphaproteobacteria bacterium | reverse complement strand
CAAATCACCGCGATTTGGAAAATCGGTTTGAGAAAACCCGCCGAAAAAACGGACCGAACCCAGAACCGGTCGCTGATAGGTCAAGCCCGCCGTGCCGGAAAACGTCTGTGCGTCGACGTACCGCTCGATGCCTGAACTGTTGTTTACCCAGGTTTCGGACCCGGTAACGCTCGGCGCGAGTCCAACGGGGCCGCCGCAAGTCGCATTGCCGCCGATCTCTTCCACTTGGAGCACGTTCCGTTCCTGCAGGGGTACGGTGACGCCAGTGGGGGCCCGGGCGAGTTCGTCCAGATCGCTTTGCGCTCGGCTGTACTGCCCGTTCACGCCGGCTTGGCAACGGCCGATCACACCAAGAACACCTGGGTGGATATCGATGTTCTCTCGATTGAGAATTGTGTTCCGGACATGGAAATCATATCCCGCGCTGCCCTGCAGATAGAGAGTCTCGCGTCCGACCGGACGCGCGATGTCGAACCGTAGCGCCGGTTCGAAAATTTCGTCGCTCGGCTTGATTCTCCGAAGGGCGGCAAAAGCGGCGTCCGATGAGGCCACATTGCTATCGTAGAGTATCTCAGCGGTCAGATCGACCTCTTGCAAGCGATCGCCGGGCTCGATCGCGGGCGGGGTGGCCTGTTGTGCCGCCGCCGCCCAGGGCAGAACCGCCGCCGCCGCGACGCTCGCCGAAAAGCGCCAACCCCGCCCTCCACGCATCGACCGAATTTCCCTTCTGGGCGCGCAACGCGTCGTCGAAACGATCGCGCGCGAAAAAGCGTTTACGATGGAGAGCCTATCCTAGACGTGAGGGCCGAACCCGCTCAACCGCGGGGAACGGCGGGCGGGGAGGTTACAGCGGCCGGAGCCGGGGCCGGGGCCGGAGCGGCGTAGTCCTTGTTGAAGCGCACGGTCGGCGCCGCCTTGGTGATGATCGCGTTGAACTGCCGGTTGATCGCCTCCTGCACGCGCTGCTTGGTGAGGAGCTTCTGCGCGTAGTCGGTGGCCTGTGGCCCCTCGAAGGGCACGATCTTGGTGTCCTTGATCTGAGCGACCATCAGCGCGTTCCCGGCCGGGATCACGAACAGCTCTCCAGGCGGAAGCTTTACAAAAGCTTCGATCATCCGGGGATCGACGCCAACAGCGTCGAGGTTGCCGGTGGAACGCTGGTGCGGGATCTTTTCGGCCGTGAGCTGCGCGTCGACCTGCTCCAGGGTCTTCAAGGGCTCGAGCGCCTTGATGACAGCCGGGTCCGACGGTCTGGGCATCCGGATATTGTCGAGCGTGAAGATCTTCCGTTGGCTGAAAATATCCGGATGGGAGACGACATAGCGATCCGCCTCCTCCTTCGTCACCGGAGGCGATTGCGCCGCGATCTTGTTCTGCAGGCTCTGGACGAGAAGACCATCGACGAGGCGCTTTTTCGCAATGGCGAAATCCGGCGTCCTGTCGATACCCTGATCGATCGCGGCCTTCGCCAGCACGGTCCGCCCGACGATATTACGCAGCGTGGCCTGTTCCGCTTGCTTCAGAGCCTTGGGATCCGAGCTCTGGGTGTCGGTCATCTCGGCGCGGAGGTCGCGGACGGTGATCTCCTGACCGCCGACGGTGGCCGCCACCTGACCCGTGGGGGCCTTCGGCGTGGCGCCCGGCAACTCGAACTTGCACGCGCCCAGGGCGCCGGCCGTCAAGACAGCAGCAGTGGCCGCCGCGACGCGCATCGATCTCATCATATTATCGTTCGTCCCACGCCCGGCTGATTATCATCGGGTCATCGGCCATATATAAACGGGTGAATTGGGTCAATTTTGGCGCGTCCCGCACGGACGGGCCGCCTTTGAAGCGCATGAATAGCCGGATTGTTGCAACTCAATCGTCAAGCCTTATAAAACGAGACTGGATTTGGTCGTCGATTCTCAAGAGGGATTTTCAGGATGAAGCTTCAAGCCTTAGCCGCGACCGTGCTCGCCGCCACCGCGCTGGTCGGCGGTTCGGCCGTCGCGCAAGCCACGATGGAACCGATCCCCAACCCGCCTGAAAAGGCCAAACCCATGAAACATCACGCGATGAAGAAGCATCACATGATGGCGAAGGACAGCATGGCAAAGGCCCCCGCCGATACGTCCGCGCCGGCTCCCAAATAGGTCTTACCGACCGTGCGTCGGCCGCGCGATGCGCGGCCGGTGTCGTGGCCTCGGCGTCCGGAGCGCCTGACCGGTTCGCCAAGCTAATGATTCGATGACCGTGTTGCACGTTTCGAGGTTGGAACCGTCGTGCGCAGGGATCTAGTCCTCGCTCTTCTGGCCACGGCCGTGGGCGTGGCGGTCGGCCTCGGCGACGTAGCGCGGGCCGGCGCCTCCCTTCTTTCCTATCGCGACATCCTGGCGCGAAAGATGCCACTGGCCGACCGGCGGATCGCGTATGGCGCCGATCCGAACCAGTTTGGCGAATTGTGGATGCCGGCAAGGCCGCGCCGCGCACGGGTCGTCGTGGTCATCCACGGCGGATGCTGGCAGGCCGCCCTGCCCGGCCTGGAGCTGATGAACGGAGTCGCGGCCGACCTGCGCCGGCGGGGCTATGCGGTGTGGAACATCGAATACCGAAGGCTGGGATCGCCGGGAGGCGGCTATCCCGCGACCTTCGACGATGTCGGGCGGGCGGTCGATTTCCTGCGGGTGATCTCGCGCACGGACCATCTGGATCTGGGGCATGTCGTCGTGCTGGGACATTCCGCCGGAGGCCATCTGGCGCTTTGGGCGGCCGGGCGCGCCGGTCTGCCGTCGACGAGCCCGCTCAAGGCCGCGCATCCGCTGCGCATCGGCGGCGTGGTGACCTTGGCCGGTATCAACGATCTGGCGGCCTACCGAGCCAGCGGTCCCGACGCCTGCGGCGGCCCGACGACCATCGACCAGCTGGTGGGCGCCGACCATCGGCTGGCCGACACCATCTTCAGCGACACCTCCCCGCCCGACCTGCTTCCGCTCAGAACGCGTCAGATCATCGTTTCAGGCGGCCTCGATCCAATCGTGCCCCAGCGGTTCGGCCACGACTACGCCCTGGCGGCGCGGGCCCACGGCGACGACGCCGAAGAGCTCGACCTGCCCCACGCCGGCCATTTCGAATTGATCGATCCGCTCGGTCCGGACTGGAAAGTCATTGCGCGGGCGGTACGCCGGCTCGCCCGAGCCCGCTGGCGGGGACAGGCCTAAGGCCGTCACGGCCGGCCGATGCTGCTGTAGCGAAAGCCGCGCCGACGGGCGTCCTCGGGACGGTAGATGTTGCGCAGATCGACCATCGTCGGCGTCCGGACGAGGTCACGAACCCGGTCGAGGTCGAGGGCGCGGAACTGGTCCCACTCGGTAAGGATGACCACGGCGTCGGCGTCCGCGACCGCCTCATAAGGCCCCTCCGAAAAGGTGATCCCGGGCAGCAAAGGCCGCGCTTCCTCGCCTTGCGGATCGTAGGCGCGCACCGTCGCGCCCGCGGTGAGCAAGGCCGGGACGATATCGAGCGACGGGGCGTCGCGCATGTCGTCGGTGTTCGGCTTGAACGTCAGCCCCAGAATGGCGACGACCTTGCCGGCGACATCGCCGTCCATGGCCGCGATGATGCGGCCGGCCATGCCCCGCTTGCGTTCGTCGTTGACGCGGTTGGCCGTCTCCACCAGCCGCGTCGGCGCGCCGGCGTCGGCCGCCGTGCGGGTCA
>CAJCJC010000074.1 GCA_903970575.1 Alphaproteobacteria bacterium | reverse complement strand
TCTAGCGGCCTGGGCGGCGGGAACCCGCAAGGATGGCGACCGCCTCCCCCCGCCGCGATCCTTGGCGGAGCTTATGGCCCATCCCGACGAGGCGCCGAGAATCGAGGACGGCGATGTCGCGGTCATGATCCCCTTACTGTTGGATTCTGGCCGCACCGTACGCGCCAACCTGACGCTCGACGCTGGGCTGCTAGACATCATAGACACCGAGCCGCCCGGCGCGGCCTGACCCGATCCGCCTTCCTGGCCAGCGCGGCGCGAGAAAAGACCGGCGCGGTTTAACGTGCCGTGCATTAGGGATTGGCCGCTGTAAATCGCCTTCACGTCGCGGCCGAGGTGAAGTTTATTTAGCCCCGCGTGAGGCTGTAAGCGAGATTTCCTGCTACAATCACATCATGCGACGACAAGACGCCATACGAGCCTTACAGAAACACGCCGACGCCATCCGCGCGCTCGGCGTCTCGTCGTTATTCCTGTTCGGCTCCACCGTGGGTGAAACCGCGACAAACTCCAGCGACCTTGACCTCTTCATCGATTACGATGCTGACAGTCGTTTCTCGCTGATCGAGCTTGTCGGCATCCAGCAACTCCTTGGGCGTCAACTCGGGGTTCCAATCGATGTGACAACACGCGATAGCCTGGACCCGCTGCTGAAGGCGAATATCGAGGCATCGGCGGTACGAGTATTTTGAAGGAGCGTCTCGTTCGCCCCGCGCTGCGCGCGATCCTTGAGGCCATTGAGGGCATTGATCGCTCTATTCGGGGAAAGACGCTCGACGATTTTAGGGCGGATTGGCTTTTGCGCCACGGCGTTCAGCGCGGCGTGGAAATTATTTCAGAAGCCGCACGGCGTATTCCGTTGAGCATGCAGGCGACCCAATCGCAAATTCCTTGGCCTGAAATCATGGGAATTGGCAACATACTACGGCATGAATACCACCGAATTTCCGATACGGTAATTTGGAATGTTGTCCAAAATCATCTTCCCGCCCTAAAAGCCGCCGTCCTATCGATCGAATTGACACTCGACGAACATTAGGTATTACGGCCTTCATCGACCCACTTGCTCTCTGCTCGATTTTCCCAAATCCTTCGACGGATCGCGCAATGACGCAACGTTCCGAGCGTCATGAGTCGTTCATTCTGCTTGGCGGAGTGGAGCGAAAATGGTGGGCTTCAAAGCAGCCCACTCTACGGTCGGCCGGTAATTTCAATGACGCGGGCCACATCACTGCGGCACTCGACCCTGAGATGATGTGATGTTCCAGCCTCAAGCTCCAAACCCAGCCCCGCCCCATACCCCCCCATGAATCGCAAACAACGTCGGGCGGCGGAAAAACAAACAGCCGCGCCGGCGCCCACATTGGCCACGCTGTTCGCCGACGCGCTTCGGCATCACCAGTCAGGCCGGCTGAACGAGGCGGAGGGGCTTTATCGGCAAATCCTGGCCGGCGACCCGCGCCATGCGGATAGTCTGCATTTGCTGGGGCTGATCGCTTATCAGGTCAGGCGGTACGATCTGGCGGTGGAGCTTATCGGCAAGGCCATCGCGATCGATCCTGGCCAGGCCGTCTTTCATTTCAATCTCGCGGTCACCTTCCAGGACCAGGGCCGGCCGGATGACGCCGCCGCCGGTTACCGGAGGGCCATCGGCCTGAACCCGGATTATCTTGAGGCGCACGCCAACTTGGGCGGCATTCTGAAGGACCAGGGCAATCTAAACGACGCCGCGCTCCATTACCGCCGCGTCGTCGATCTGCAACCCGCGAACGCCGAGGCGCACAACATCCTAGGCGGCGCGCTTCATCAGCTTGGCCGGCTGGAGGACGCCGCCGCCTGCTATCGCCAAACGCTGGGGGTAAAGCCGGATCACGCGCTGGCCCGCAACAATCTGGGCCTGGTTTTGCAGGACCAGGGGCGCGTGGAGGACGCCATCGCCGAGTACAGGGTTGCGGCCTGCCTGGCGCCGGACCCGGCCATTCGCTGGAATCTGGGGCTGGCGCAACTGCAAAACGGAGAATACGCCGCCGGCTGGCGCGACCATGAATGGTGCTATGGAACCGCGCTCTTCGCCCGCCGCGAATTCTCCGCGCCAGCCTGGACAGGCGAATCGATCGAAGGGCGAACCATCCTGCTTTACGCCGACCAGGGCCGGGGCGACGCCATTCAGTTCATCCGATATGCGCCGCGAGTGAAGGCGCGCGGCGCGACGGTGATCCTGGAATGTCAGCCGGAACTGGCGAATCTGTTCGAAACCGCCCCTGGAATCGACCGCGTGATCGCCAAGGGCGAAGCGCCGCCGCCTTTCGATTTCCACGCGGCGCTGCGAAGCCTGCCGCACCTGTTTAGCGCAACTCTGGACACCATCCCGGCCGGCGCGCCCTACCTCAATGCGCGCGATGACCTGGTCGCGGCATGGCGCGCGCGGCTGACCAGCCCTGGTCCCAATATTGGCCTCGTCTGGCGCGGCAATCCAAGCCATGTCCATGACCGCAAGCGCTCCGTCGCCGCCGAACTTTTCGCGGAATTATGCGCGGTTCCCGGCGTGAACTGGCTCAGCCTGCAAAAGGACGCAACCACGGAGGAAATAGCGGCCGTGTCCCGCCATGGCGAAATCCAGGCCAAAATCCGGGATTACGGCCCGCTTTTGACCGATTGGGCCGAAACGGCGGCGCTGGCGTCCTGCCTTGACCTGATCATCACGGTCGATACTGGCGTCGCGCATCTCGCCGGCGCGCTGGGCCGGCCGGCCTGGGTTCTGCTGCCGTTCAATCCGGATTGGCGCTGGCTGCTGCACCGGCGCGACAGCCCGTGGCATCCGACCCTGCGCCTGTTCCGCCAGCCCGCGCCGGGCGATTGGGGCGCCGTGTTCCGGGCGTTACGCCAGGAACTCGAGGATGCGCTCAAAACTCAGCCCATTCCAAATTTCGCGTTGGCGTAGGCGCTGTCGATATATTCCTGCATCTTGGATATCTTGTCGCCCTCGAAGGTACAGATGATCAGGTAATAATTCTGATATTCCTCGCCCTTCTTGGTGACGCCGCGTATCGTCACCTGCGAGATGACGGTGTCGCCGTCGACGAATTGCGCGGTGTACTCGCGGGTGGGCGCGCCATCGAACAGCACGGGGATCATGCCGCCCAGCATGCGAAAGCCATCCGGCAGAACGTTGTTGAAAATCATCACCACGGCGTCCGGCGTCGTCCGCGCCAGCGCGCCCTCGACGTCGCCCGAATGCAGGGTCTCCAGGAACTCCCGCACCAACGCCTTACCCTTTTCCGCGTCCATCCAATCCTCCCCCGTGTGTTTAGATGACGCTACCGGCTCCGCGCGCTAATGCCAACCCAAAAGCCGCCATCGTGGTAACATGTCGTCCCACTCAATCCAGCCCGCGCTGCCGCTCCAGCGCCTTGACGCTAGGGTCGCGGCCGCGGAAATCGCGATAGAGCGCCATCGGGTCGGCGGTGTATCCTGGGCCCAGCATCTTGTCACGGAAACGCTGGCCGTTGGCCCGGGTCAGGCCGCCATTCTCGACGAACCACTCATAGGCGTCGTCATCCAGAATCTCGCCCCAGGTATAGGAATAGTAATTCGCCTCGTACCCGTTGGCCCAGATATGCAGAAAATACGGGCTGCGATAGCGCGGCGGAATTTGCGGCCAATCCACCTTGTCCT
>CAJCJC010000073.1 GCA_903970575.1 Alphaproteobacteria bacterium | reverse complement strand
GCCCGAGTATGTAGTCCCGCATCCGCTGATGAAAGGGCAGACACCCCCGGTCCGGCCGGGCGGTCGTGACATCCGCGAACGGCGCGCAGCCGTTCCACATGAAGGGCTGCAAGGCGTAGGACCGACCCGCCATTTGGGCGCCCGCGCGCCAGAACAGTTCCTTGCCGTGACTGTCGCCCAGCATCGCAACGATCGGCCCGTTGGCGGCGCCGAAAACGCAGAAGCCATCGAACGTCTTCGGCAGCCGATTGCCGCACGTGTCGCGCAAGGGGCTGACGTCGGCGGCGCCTTCGGCCACCAGGTGCAGCGGACCCCTGAACCGTCCTGGGACGCCCCGCATCAGCTGCACGCTCAGGCCGGCGCACAGAAAGACGCCAATGCACGCCGCGGCTCCACCGAACATCACACTTCTGCTGAAGCGTTCGCGATCCCTGAACGGATTTTCGACGAACCGCCAGGTCAGATAAGCGAGCCCCAGCGTCAGCGCGATCAGCCCCAGGTAGCCCCACGTCGAAATGCCGCCGACGAAGATCATCCTGGCGAAGGTGAAGATGGGCTGGTGCCAGAGGTAGGCGCTATAGCTGATCAGGCCGACACCTGTCGCTAAACGATTGGAAAGTATAGAGAAGCACAGCGTGCCCGGCACGGCGAAGGCCAAGACCGCAACCGCGCCCGCGACCGGCGCGAGCATGGCGAGGCTTGGGCTTGGCGTCGACGAGTCGAAGATGGCGTAGGCGCCGCAGATCAGAGCCAGGCCCGCGAGTGACACGCTCTGACACATTTTCGGGCGCCGAAGACCCACCGCGCGGCGGTCAAACGGGGTCAACGCCAGCAGGGCCCCGGCCAATAGCTCCCACGCGCGCCCGGGCAGAAGAAAGAAATTCACATCCGGGTTATGTCGCCAGCCGGCCTCGGCGAACGCCATGCTGAGCGCCGAAGCGACCACAAGGGCCGCGAACGTCCCCCTCCGGACCCACCTGAACAAGACGAACAGCAATATCGGAAATATTAGGTAGAATTGTTCCTCCACACCCAATGACCACGTATGTAATAATGGCTTATATATACTCGATATATCGAAGTAGCCACTTTCACGCGCAAAAAACAGATTGGGCAGGAATATCACCGTAGCGATCACGCTCTGGGCAAAATGCCTGAAATCTTCCGGCAATATCAGGAGCCATCCGAGCGGCAGCGAAACGGCGAGCACCAGAAACAGCGCCGGCAAAATGCGCCGCGCCCGTCGCTCGTAGAAGTTGACAATCGAAAAACGACCGGCCGTCAGATCGGCTATGAGGATGTTGGTGATCAGGAAGCCACTGATCACGAAAAAGATATCGACGCCGATAAAGCCGCCCGGAAGCAGCGGGAATCCGGCGTGAATGGAGAGAACGGGAAGAACGGAGAATGCGCGCAGGCCGTCGATTTCAGGCCGGTGGGCCGGCGATGAGGAGGCGGAACCGACTGACGCCGCCCCCCTTGGCCGACCGGGATCGATGGCGGCCGTAACCGCCGCGGCGGATGCTCCTGCCAAGGTTCGGTCCCCCTCCATCAAAGCGGTCCGTGCAGCTCGCTCACGGGCGCTTCGCCAAGGCGAGGCTGACGATCGGCGAGAAAAACATCGCGCCCAGGCGCTGACGAGGCTGCTTACAACATGGCGCCGGCCCGGTCCATGTCGGGTTGACAGGTTCGCCGCCTATGGCAAAACGCCGCTGGAAATGGGCAGCGTTTCTGCTCTTTGATCTCCAGGAGCGTGAACATGCCGGTCCCGAAGCTGCCGCTGCGGCTGACCGGGCTCAGCTACCCTTACCATTTACTATGGTGGCGACGAGCCATCCGTACACGGCCGATACTGACAAGTTGGAACTACGATCGCCAGGCCATATTCATCCACATCCCGAAGACGGCGGGAACCAGCGTTCTGGCGGGGCTGGAGGCGCCACAGGCGTTTGACACCCACGCTCCAAGCCAGACCTATCGATGGGCCGACCCGGCGCTCTTCGCTCGGGCCTACAAGTTCACGTTCGTGCGCAATCCGTGGGACCGTTTCGCTTCCGCCTTTCACTTCATGAAAGAGGGGACGAACTGGGAACTGCAGCAAAAGTGGGCCCGCGAGCATATAGGCACGCTGAGCTTCGCGGACTTTACGCGGCGCCTGCGCAACCCTTTGTTTCGCGCCTCGGTCATGGCGGAGCGCTTCTTTTGGCCCCAGACGTTCTGGCTGGGCGGCGTTGGAAGCGTGACTGGCGCCGACGAAATCTTCAGGTTCGAGGAGCTGCATGCGTCAATGCGCACGTTGCGCGTGCGCTTCGGCCTGGATCCAACCCCGGAAACACCGCACATGCGCAAGGGTGATCAGCCCAACTTCAAGACCCTCTACGATGACGAACTGACAGCGATCGTAGGACGCCTCTACCACCGGGACATCGAAGCCCTGGGGTATTCGTTCGCCGCCTGACGGCGCGGGGCGCAACGCCCTCGCCCGAGCCAACGACGATGATCCTTATCGAGGCCTGCCTGCAGCCCCAGGCGGCAACCGACCGCGCTGCGCACCTGTAACCCCGTCGGCGCATAATCGACGCCGCTTTGCGAGAGGCTTGAAGCACATGGGCGCAAGCAACGCGGCCCCGGAGACTCCAGCCGACGTGCACCAGCACCGACGGCTGGGCGGCGTGGATACACTCAGATGTTTTGCCATGACCGCGGTCATACTGCAGCATTGTCGCCTGCTACCGATGGGGTGGGTCGGCGTGTGGTTATTCTACGTTATTTCCGGATTCGTTGTTACGGCGTCACTACAGGATTTGCCTCGAACCATAGGGCAGGCTTCTGGCGTAAGAACCTTCTTTGATCGCCGCGCGAAGCGAATCATTCCCGTATATACTCTGTACGTGGCGACTGGCTTGATCGTGACGGCGATTATTTCCGGCAAATGGGAATTTGATATCTTTGTTCCCTTGATGTTATTTTATAATAATTTCGCCGCCTGGTTTGGTTACATCAGTTATGGCTCTTGGAATACGGGCCATCTCTGGACGGTGTCGGTCGAGATGCAGTTCTACATATGGTTTGGTATTGCATTTTTTTTGGCTCCGCGCCGCCAGCTGATTTGGTTTCTCGCGGCGTTGCTGGTGATCGACCCTGTCCTCCGCCTACTGGTCAGTCTCCCACTGTCGCATTTGCCGGCGGGGCAAGCGGCCTTCATCATCTACACGGCCTCGCCGTTGCACTTTGACGCCTTCGCCGCGG
>CAJCJC010000072.1 GCA_903970575.1 Alphaproteobacteria bacterium | reverse complement strand
GCGCGCAAGCGCTGGATCGCGGCCCATCTCTCGGTCGCTGGGCATGTGACGGTGGATTCCGGCGCCGTCCGGGCGCTTGCGTCCGGCAAAAGTCTTCTGCCGGCGGGCGTTACCGAGACGGCGGGCAGTTTCGAACGCGGCGACCTGATTAGCGTACGCGGTCCGGACGGGCGGGAGATTGCGCGCGGCCTTTCCAACTATGCCGCCGACGAAGCGAGGGCGCTCGCGGGCCGGCATAGCGGGCTTTCGGAATCCATACTGGGTTATCGTGGCCGCGAGGAACTGATTCATCGCGACGATCTTGTGACCGTGACGGGGGGAGCGGGACCGACATGAGGATATTGGCCGCCATTTTTATTTCTCTGACGCTCGCGCCATTCGCGGTAGCAGCGCCCGCTGACGATATCGCCGACGTGCTCGTCCAGGACGTTCGAAAGCCGACGATCACGCCGGATACCCTGTCGGCCGATTTCGCGCGGCTGACGCGGTTCGTACGTCATGACGCGAGCGGTATGGTGCTGTTCACCGATGGCGGGTCGACCGATGGCTATGTTCGCCATGCCATGGCGAACTTCTATTCACCTGCGCCTGCGAAAGCGAGCAAGGACGCCAAGACAGCCGACGCGGCGAACATGCCGTTGTTCCTCGTGGCGTTCGAGTTTTCCGATCAACCGGATTTCAGCTTCGATGGACTGGCCGCGGCCCTGGAGCAGCGTTTGGGCGCGCCATCCAGCCGCTCCGACCAAAGCGGCGCCACGTTTCGCACCTGGTCGCTCCCGCAGCCGGCGGGTCGGAGCCTCACGCTGGCGCGGGCTCAGGCGTCCGATAATGGCGATCCGATCGCGGTCGTCCAAATCATGCAGAATCGATGAATGACTTCGATCCGCTGACCCCAGCGAGCTATAAATTCTGGGCGACCGAACATGTGCGATTCGCCGATCTGGATATCATGGGTCACGTCAACAACAAGGCCTACGCCACCTATTACGAGTCGGCGCGGATCGCTTACGCCGCCGCCCGTGGTATGGAGGACAGGCAAAAGATTGGCATGGCGCTGGCCAGGCTTGAGATCGATTACCGCAAGGAAATCCGTTTCCCCGCCCTCCTGCGGCTAGGCGTGTCCCTGCGCAAACTCGGCCGAAGCTCGATCACCCTTGCCTGCGCCGTCTTCGATGGCGATATCTGCGCATCCACGTCGATGGCGGTCCTCGTCCGCTTCGACCTGGAAACGCGAAAATCGATGCCGTTCCCGAATGAAGAGCGCCAGGCGCTGGTGGGGGATTTATGATGGATGGATCGGCAGCGCCACCAGCGTCATCCCCGCGCGCGATAAATAGGCTGGATTATCGGCCGCCGGCTTTCCGCGTCCGCCATCTGGGGCTCGATTTCACGCTGGAGCCGGACGCAACCCTCGTGCGCGCCCGCATAGATGTCGAGCGCCGCGAGACTGCACCCGGTCCCCTGGTTCTGGATGGCCGCAAGTTGGCGCTTGTGTCCGTCACGTTGGATGGAGAGATCCTGGGTCAAGCGGATTACACGCTCGACGCCGAGCATCTGACGATCCCCGGAATCGGCGAATCCGCCGTGCTCGATATCGTGACGCGCATCGATCCCGGCGCCAACACGTCGCTCGATGGGCTCTATCGCTCGTCCGGGTCGTTCTGCACCCAGTGCGAGCCCGAAGGCTTTCGCAAGATCACGTATTACCTCGACCGCCCGGACGTGATGGCGCCGATGACCGTCAGGATGGCTGCCGACAAGGCGGCCTATCCGGTGCTGCTGTCCAATGGAAACCCCATCGAATCGGGCGACCTGCCCGATGGGCGCCATTACGCCGTATGGGACGATCCGTTTCCGAAATCGAGCTATCTATTCGCGCTGGTCGCGGGTGACCTCGCCCATATCCATGACAGTTTTCGCACGATGTCCGGCCGCGACGTGACCCTCGGCATCTATGCCGCCCCGGCCGATTTGGACAAGCTGGAACACGCCATGCGCTCGCTGAAGGCGGCGATGGCGTGGGACGAGCGCGCCTATGGCCGGGAATACCAACTGGATGTCTTCAACATCGTCGCGGTCGGCGATTTCAACATGGGCGCGATGGAGAACACCGGCCTCAACATCTTCAACACCAAATACGTGCTGACCAGCCCCGATACGGCCACCGACGCCGATTACGCCGGGGTCGAAGGCGTGATCGGGCATGAGTATTTCCATAACTGGAGCGGCAATCGGGTCACCTGCCGCGACTGGTTTCAGCTTTCCCTCAAGGAGGGCCTGACCGTTTTCCGCGACCAGCAATTCTCCGCCGAACAATCGGGCGAGGCGGTGAAGCGGATCGCGGAGGTTGACCGGCTGCGGCGTTCGCAGTTCCCGGAGGATTCGGGGCCGATGGCGCATCCGATCCGTCCGGACAGCTATATCGAAATCAATAATTTCTATACGCCGACCGTTTATGAGAAGGGCGCGGAGGTGGTGCGGATGATCCGTACCCTGCTGGGGCCCGAGCGCTTTCGCGCCGGCATGGATTTGTATTTCAGCCGGCACGACGGCAGCGCCGCGACGTGTGACGATTTTGTGAAGGCGATGGAGGACGCCTCCGGCGTCGATCTCGGCCAGTTCCAGCTCTGGTACAGCCAGGCGGGCACGCCAACGGTTACCGCGAAGGGCGAATACGATCCAGAAGCCGCGCGATACGTCCTGACGCTCAGCCAGACGACCGCGCCAACACCGGGGCAACCGGAAAAGGCGCCGCTGCATATCCCCGTGGGGCTGGCGTTGATTGGCGCGGATGGCAAGCCATTGCCGCTCGGACCCGATGGCGCGACCGAGCGTGTGCTCGAACTCAGGGACGATAGCGCGAGCTTTACCTTCGACAATATTCCGGCCCGGCCCGTGCCCTCGCTTCTGCGCGGCTTTTCGGCGCCGGCGCGGCTATCGACCGATTTGGACGGGGCGGCGCTCGCGTTTCTGATCGCGCATGACGACGATCCGGTCGCGCGCTGGGATGCGGGGCAGGCGCTTGCCGTCCGCGCCATGCTGATGGCCGCGGCCGATCCGGCGCATCCGGACGCCTCGGCGCTGAACGGTCTTCTAACCGACGCGATCGGCGCCATGTTACGCGATCAAGCGATCGATTACGGGCTCGCCGCCCTGATGCTGATGCTGCCCGACGCGGCGGGACTGGCGGAATACGCAAGCCCGGTGGATGTCGGCGCGCTGGCCCAGACCGCCCGCGCGACGCGCAGGGGCCTCGCGGTCAGCCTGCGCGATCTTTTGCTGGAGGTGTACGGCCGCACGGGACCGGGCAACCAGGATAGCGAGGCCGATCTGTCGGCGGGGGCGATGGGGCGCCGCGCGCTCCATAACGCCGCCTTGCGCCTGCTGATGCAGACGCCGGACCCTGAGATTGTCGCCTTGGCGGATCGGCAGTTTCACGGCGCGCGGGGCATGACGCTTCGCCTGGGCGCGCTGGCGGCCTTGGCCGATACCGAGGCGCCGGAGCGGGAGGCGGCGCTGTCCGCTTTCTATGAACGGCATAAGGGCAATGCGCTGACCATCGATAAATGGTTTTCCGTCCAGGCGCGCGCCGATCGTCCCCAAACGCTGGATGATGTCCGCCGGCTGATGCGGCATCCCGACTTCACGCTCGGCAACCCGAACCGCCTGCGTTCGCTGATCAGCGCGTTCACGGATGGCAACTTCACCCGTTTCCACGATCCGGCGGGCGATGGCTATCGCCTGCTGTCCGATATCGTGGCGCATCTGGACCGGACCAACCCCCAGGTCGGCGCCCGCCTGCTGGGCCCGCTCCGTCAATGGCGGCGCTTCGCCGAACCACAACGCTCCCGGATGCAAGCCGCGCTCGACAGCCTCGCCGGCCAGGTCAAGTCGCGGGATATCTATGAGGTCGTGAGCAAGAGCCTGATTGTTTGACGCTCGGAATTTATTCCGGATTGTCCGGCGGGGCGTTACGCTCTTAAGCGAATCGGCGAGCGGAGACCGCGCGGTTCGACCGAAAGGCGCCTAATCTTGATGCACGGATTCACCTTTTATGAATTCTTCGCCGGCGGCGGAATGGCCCGGGCCGGCTTGGGCGACGGGTGGAATTGCGTCTTCGCCAATGATTTCGACACAATGAAGGCGT
Organism: Alphaproteobacteria bacterium; assembly: GCA_903970575.1. Classification (GTDB taxonomy): domain Bacteria; phylum Pseudomonadota; class Alphaproteobacteria; order BOG-932; family Roseiterribacteraceae; genus BOG-932. Next base: position 2,233 of record CAJCJC010000072.1, on the reverse strand, counting down.
CTGCGTATCGGGCCAATTGGGGCGGCGACCACCTGATTGAGGGCGATGTCGCTGAAATCGATGTGGAGCAGTTGCCGGGAACGGCGGATCTCGCCTGGGCATCCTTTCCCTGTCAGGACCTGTCGCTTGCTGGAGACTATCGTGGGTTGGGCAGCGCGACGTCGGAGCTCAAGACCCGATCCGGAACGTTTTGGCCATTTTGGGCTCTTATGAAGGACCTGAACGCCGAGAAGCGCGCGCCGAGATTGGTCGTCCTTGAGAATGTTTTCGGCGCTCTCACTTCCCGCGAAGGTGAGGATTTTGCCGCGATTTGTTCGGCTCTATCCTATGAGGGCTACAGATTTGGCGCCGTTGTCATGGACGCCCGGCATTTCGTGCCGCAGAGCCGGCAGCGCGTTTTCTTCATCGCTGTCGCCGCCGGGTTGGATGTGCCTTTGGCGCTAGCGGCCGATGGGCCCTCGCGGCTTTGGCATCCGCCGGCATTGCTTCAGGCGCAGGCGCGATTGCCGGTCGCTGTCCGTGAAAACTGGATGTGGTGGAACCTGAATACACCCGCGCGCCGGAACACGGGGTTCAGTGACATCATCGAGGACGATCCCGTCGGCGTGCGCTGGCATACCCAATCCGAAACGCGGCGCATCCTTGATCTGATGACCCCCCTGAACCGCGCCAAGGTGGATGCGGCTCTGCAAGCGAATCGCAGGATCGTTGGCGGTGTCTACCGGCGCACAAGGCCGGACGGGAACGGGATCAGGCGCCAGCGGGCGGAAGTGCGTTTCGACGATATTTCCGGCTGCCTCAGGACTCCGCGCGGTGGGTCCAGCCGTCAGACGGTGTTGATCGTTTGTGGTGAGACTGTGCGCTCGCGCCTGCTTTCGCCCCGGGAAGCCGCCCGGCTGATGGGCTTGGCCGACGATTACAAGTTGCCCCGGCGGTATAGCGATGCCTATCATTTGGCGGGGGACGGTGTTTGCGCGCCGGTCGTTCGGCACATCGCCGCCAATCTTCTGGAGCCAATTCTCCAAGCCACGCGGCGGGTCCCGATTTTGATCGCGGCTGAATAGGGTGGACCATCGGCCTCGTGACGCGCCTCAGGGCTTGGCGATCATACCCAAAGATACGCAGACGACCGATCGTTCCGCCATCATGCGGGCCGTGAAATCCAAGGATACGAAGCCGGAGATGATCGTGCGCCGATTGGCGCATCGGCTGGGTTACCGCTATCGGCTGCACCGGGCCGACCTTCCGGGAAAGCCAGATCTGACATTCCCCGGGCGGCGCAAGATCGTCTTTGTCCATGGCTGCTGGTGGCATGGGCACGATTGCAAGCGCGGCGCGCGCGCGGCGAAAGGGAACGCCGCGTATTGGCTCGGGAAGATCGGGCGCAATGTGGAGCGGGATCGAGGGAACTATGCCGCGCTGGCGGCGATGGGCTGGAAGATCGCCGTCATATGGGAATGCCAGCTCAAGGACATGGCGGCGGTGGAAAGGTCGATGCTTAGTTTCCTGGAGTGAGGACGGGACCGGCCTTGAAGTCGATTTAAAGGCGGCGCCCTGTCGGGGAACTTTACAATGATGGTGCGCTAAAAGTGCCATCGACCATCATTGCTATTAAAATGAGGCGCTTAGCGGGATGGCACAGGATTTGCATGTTTTCACGGGTGACCACCTTCGTGGCGGGCAACATCCGTCAGGGGTCTTACATTTCGAGCGAATTCGGTATATACCTATTTGCAGAAAATTTCTGGGAACCAGCTAGTCCGATGAGCCTTATCGCCTCCACCTTGAAGATCGTGCCGAATATCGGCGCCGCGCGGGTTCGCCTCGCGATGGCGGGTCTCGCGGTGGCCGGCGTCATCTTGGGCTCCGGCTCCGCTTCCGCGACCGCGGTAGCTCTCGGCGTTGCGTCTAATTATGGTCTTCTCACCGGCGTCAACGAGGTCACCAAATTGAATGGGGGCTTCCAGCTGACCGGCAATCTGGGCCTCACCTCCGGCTTTAACGTTACGATCAGCGGCAGCAATTCGCAAAGCGGCACCACATATTACGACAATGAGAACGGCCAAGGCTCGTGGAACGATAGCGGCACCTATACGACGGGGTACGCCTCGGTCGAAGAAAGCATGACCTCGGTGGTTTCGGCGGCGCTATCCGCTCAATCGGCGGCGACTGCCGATGCCGCGACCGCGGGCCTGACCGACCAGAATGGCTCCATCAGCCTCAGCGGTCAGAC
>CAJCJC010000071.1 GCA_903970575.1 Alphaproteobacteria bacterium | reverse complement strand
ACGTGATAAGGCGACACCTCGACGCCGGCGGGCGTCACGCAGCGATCCGTCCGTATCTTCAACCAGCGATCCGCGAAAGTCATGCTGCTGCTCAGCACCCGCCAGGCGCCGAGCGTGGAACCGGGAGAAGGCGGTTCGTCGCTCACGCCGCCTCGCGATAACGGCTATACCCGTTGGCGCGAAGCTCGCACGCGGGGCAGGTTCCGCAACCATGGCCCCAATCATGCTGTCGCCCACGCTCGCCCAGGTAACAAGTATGCGTTTCGACGCGAACGAGTTCGACCAGGTCCGCGCCGCCAAGCGACTCGGCCAACGCCCAGGTCGTCGCCTTGTCGATCCACATCAACGGCGTTTGCAACGTGAACCGGCGATCCATTCCCAGGTTTATGGCGGTCTCGAGCGCCCTGATCGTCTGGTCGCGGCAATCCGGATAGCCGGAATAATCCGTTTCGCACATCCCGCCCACGATGATTTCGAGGCCCCGGCGATAGGCGAGCGCGGCGGCCAAGGTGAGGAAGATCAAATTACGACCGGGCACGAAGGTGCTGGGCAACCCATTCGCCTGCATCTCGATCGCGGCGTCGCCGGTCAGCGCGGAGTCCGACATTTGCCCCAGCACGCCAAGATCGAGCGTGTGGTCTTGCCCCAGGCGGGCGGCCCAGATTGGGTTCATGCCCTTAAGGCCATTCGCGATGCGCGACCGGCAGTCCAGCTCCACCCGGTGACGTTGGCCGTAATCGAAACCGATCGTCTCGACCCGTTCGAACCGGTCCAGCGCCCAGGCGAGACAGGTGGTCGAATCCTGCCCGCCGGAGAAAAGGACCAGCGCGCCGGTCATGCGCCACCCGTATAGGCGCAGGATTCGCCGCTGGCGTCCCGCGCAACGACGACGCGGGAGGGCGTAATGCCGACGGCCGCCAGCGCCTCCCAAATCCACAGTGCCAAATTCTCAAGCGTCGCGGGCCCGAGCCCTTCGACATCGTTCAGGAAATGATGGTCGAGCCGGCCGCGCACGGCCTCCAGCGATTTTTCGAACAGGCCAAGATCGACGATCATGCCGCTGGCGGGGTCCGGCGCGCCGCGCACCGACACTTCGGCGCGATAGGAATGGCCGTGCACCCGCCGGCTGCCGTCGGTCCCGATCGCGCGTTCGAGCGTATGGGCCGCCTCGAAGCGGAAGTGTTTGGACAGCTCGAACATCACGGAATTCCGATAAACTTATGCGTCTGCAGGCTGAGCCGCCATATGGGGCGCTCAAGGCAGAACGCCACCGCCGCCCGCGTATTTTCCGCGAGCGCCGGCCCATCCATCGGTTGAACCCAGAAATGATCGAAATGCAACCGCTCGAGCGCGTCGGGGTCGGAGCCTGCCTGCGGAAAGACGAGCTTAAGCTCGTCGCCCTGGCGAAGCGCCAGTTCCGCCTCGGCCTTGGGGCTGACGCAGATCCAGTCGATCCCCGGCGGCGGCGCAAGCGTGCCGTTCGTCTCGACCGCGACCTCGAAGCCCTGGGCGTGCACGGCGTCCAGCAACGCGGCGTCAAGCTGTAGCAAGGGCTCGCCGCCCGTGAAAACTACGTATCGGTTATCGGGGTTCTCCCCCCAGGCGCCGGCGACGGCGCGCGCAAGAGCCATCGCGTCAGGAAACTTGCCGCCGCCCTCGCCATCGATCCCCACGAAATCGGTATCGCAAAACCGACACACCGCGTCCGCGCGATCCCCCTCACGTCCCGACCACAGGTTACAACCGGCGAAACGGCAGAACACAGCCGCGCGGCCCGCCTGCGCGCCCTCGCCTTGCAACGTCTTGAAGATTTCCTTGACCGTGTATGTCATACGCCAAGTCTTGCCCGCGCGATGGACGCCGCGTCAACTCCGGACGGTCCGCGCCGCCTGGGCCGAAGGCGTTGATCATTCCGGCGCACCGATCGATATGATAAATATTAAAATCTCTTATTCGGAGGTCGAGGATGAACATTTCGGTTTCCCTGACGCCCGCGCTTGTCGACATGATCAAAGCCAAAGTCGAGGGTGGCCTTTACAGATCGACCAGCGATGTCGTGCGCGAAGCCCTCCGTCTACTGGAACGCGCGGACCGGCAGGAAGCGGACTATGGCGAGCATCTTCGCCGGGCGTGGAATGAAGGCGTTGAGAGTGGGGACGCCGGTCCACTCGATTTCGCCGAACTGAAAAAAGCCGCCAGGCTGACGCCGGAGCACGTGACTCGGGCGATGAACGACGTCGTGGACGCCGTCGGAAGCGAGCCGAACGAGTTTAGCAGCGCGGCGTCTCGGCAGGTTCTCAGCCGAGTTGAATGGTAATTTCCTACAACACATCTAGTAGCAATTTTGGTCAACGGATTGGTCATCCCCAGCATACCGCTCAGCCGGCCGTCAACTCCGCTGGCCGGCATGTCACAATTCCCTAGGTTTGGCGTGGCATCAATATGGCAGTAAAGACCGGTCGTTTGCCGCAGCTATGCGCTTGGGTTATGGGCGGCCTAATTCTGGATGCCTTGTCTTTGTTCACTCTTCAGCAGCTACTCAACGTTTTCGGGCCGTTGACTGGCATAGGCAGAAGCTGGCTTGAAATTATTGCGCTCCTGGCCACCCCTTGGCTCATTCATGTCACCTTGTTGCCGACGATATTTCGTCTTCATACGCGCTCAGTAACACCATGGTCATGGTTAGGCCGAACCACCGTGTTCATAACGGTCGGGGCTTTTATGGTGCCCATGCTCGGCATTCCAGTATTTTCAACTGCGGTGATAGTGATGCTGTCGCTGAATTCTATAATAGCAATGCCGCTGACTTCAGTTAATCAGACGCTAGCCTGGTTCATTTTCGTAGCAGTCTGGCTGTTACCTGCGACGGCTGTCGCCGCATTTGTGGGGGTTCTGCTAAGCATGCAGCGACCAAGTAAAGCTGACGATTCGTCTATGTTGCTGCCGCCCTTTCGTTCGGATGTGATGGGTGGCGCCGTTGCGGGCTTTCTGAGCTTCGGCGGAATGTTCGCGGCATCATCGTTTGGTCTGTTCTCTCGGCCAGTCAGTGTACATGATGAACTTCATCAACTTGCCGTT
>CAJCJC010000070.1 GCA_903970575.1 Alphaproteobacteria bacterium | reverse complement strand
AATTGCGGCGCGCATCCCGGCGTCGGCGCCTGGCGCAACGCCCTAGCCGCGACGGCGGCACATTCGACCGTGACCGTGGCGGACACGAATCAAGTAGAGCTGATTCCCAAGGGCGGAGTTCGCCGGCGTCCGCCTTCCGTCGAGTCAACGCGCGAGGACTCCGCGCATGGGATGCTTCTAGAAATTACTCATCATGGCTATGCCGGACTCGGTCTGGCGCATCGCCGCGCCCTTTTTCTCAGTGAAAGCGGTGAGCATTTGCGTGGGGAAGACAGCTTGGTCGGCGGAACGCGGCAGAGTTTCACGATCCGGTTCCATTTTCATCCGGATGTACACGCCTCCTTGACAGGCAACGGGCAGACGGCGCTTTTACGCCTCGGCGACGGCTCGGGCTGGAGGTTCAGGTCCGATCTCGGCGAGGTCTCGATCGAAGACAGCGTCTATTTCGGAACGGGCGCGGTTCCCCGCCGCGGCAGCGTACTCGTGATTTCCGGACAGACCGAACCGGATGGCGGGATGACGGTACGATGGGCGTTTCGTCGCGAAAAGCGCTCCGGCGCCTTTGCTCCCAGTGACGCTCTTGGCGAGGCGTAGGGCGGCTTATTGCGCCCCGAGATGAAATGAGATGGGCAGCGACATAGCTATGGACACGGTTACGATAACGCGCGCGCTGATATCCGTTTCCGACAAGACGGGTCTGGTCCCCTTCGCACGCGCCTTGCGGGAAAAGAATGTCGACCTCCTATCGACCGGCGGCACGTTCAAGGTGTTGCAGGAAGCGGATATCGCGGTAACAGAGGTGTCAGCCCATACCGGTTTCCCAGAAATGATGGATGGACGAGTAAAGACCCTTCACCCCCGCATCCATGGGGGCATCCTGGCGCGGCGCGATAGCCACGCGCAGGCTCTACGCGACCATGACATTCCCCCGATCGACCTTATCGTGGTTAATCTTTACCCGTTCGAAGCAACCGTCGCGGCTGGCAAGCCATTCGAGGATTGCATCGAGAATATCGATATCGGCGGCCCGGCGCTTATCCGCTCGGCGGCGAAGAATCATGATTTCGTGACCGTTGTGACGGATCCATCGGATTACGAGACCGTAATCGCGGAGATGGTCTTGCATCAGGGCGGAACAACCTTGGCGACGCGGCGCGAACTCGCCGCGAAAGCCTATGCCCGCACCGCTGCCTATGATTCCGCGATTTCGGGATGGTTCGCCGGGCAGCTGGGCGAAACCCTTCCAAACCGCTTCGCGATGGCGGGAACATTGCAGCAGCGCATGCGGTATGGCGAGAACCCGCATCAAGAGGCCGCGCTTTATCGGGATGGCTCAAACCGCCCCGGCGTGGTCGCCGCACGCCAAATCCAGGGCAAGGAACTGAGCTATAACAACATTGCAGACGCCGACGCCGCGCTGGAGCTCGTGGCGGAATTCGAACGTCCGGCCGTCGCGATCATCAAGCACGCCAATCCCTGCGGCGTGGCCGAGGGCGGCTCGCTCAGCGAAGCCTATGCGCGGGCGCTGGCCTGCGACCCTGTCAGCGCCTTTGGCGGCATTATCGCGGTCAACCGGGAACTGGACGCGGCGACGGCGGAAGAAATCGCGCATCTGTTCGCCGAGGTGATCGTGGCGCCGTCAATCTCCGACGCGGCTCAGGCAGTGTTGCTTCAAAAGAAGAATTTGCGCGTTCTCGCGACCGAATTCCTGCCCGATCCGACGTCCCCGGGTCTGCTGGTCAAGACCATCGCCGGCGGCTTCCTGCTGCAATCGCGCGATACCGGCCGGGTAACGCGCGACCAGCTGAAGATAGTGACTAAGCGCGCGCCGACGGAAACCGAGATTGAGGATTTGCTGTTCGCGTTCCGCGTGGCGAAGCATGTCAAATCGAACGCGATCGTGTACGCGAAGAATCTGGCTACCGTCGGCGTCGGGGCCGGACAGATGAGCAGGGTCGATTCAAGCCGGATCGCCGCCTGGAAAGCGCAAGAAGCCGCCACCGCCGCCAAGTTGTCGGAGCCGCTTACGCAAGGCTCCGTCGTCGCCTCGGACGCCTTCTTCCCCTTCGCGGACGGCCTGATCGCCGCCGCCGAAGCGGGCGTGACCGCGATCATTCAACCGGGCGGTTCGATGCGCGATTCCGAGGTGATCGCCGCCGCCGACGAGCGCGGGCTCGCGATGGTCTTCACCGGATTGCGGCATTTCCGGCATTAGAGCAGCCAGATTTCTGGCGACGGAAACGCCAACATGTGCTTCCCTGGGCCTTCGCTCGAGCGCAAGGGATGTTAAGGCATGTTCCCGGTGAGAATTGTCGCTGTACTCGTTTTTTTAGTCGGTATGATCTTTGTCCCGAAGGGCGCGCAGGCCGAGGCGATCTATCCGGCGGCCATCGACGTTGCGAAGCAAATACTCGAGGTCACCAACGCCGCGGCATTGGGCGATCAGTTCGCCAAACAGATAATCACCTCAATGTCGGCAGGCCTAAACGCCGCGAACCCCGGTCGTGGAAGCGACGTCGAGGCTTTGCTCGATCAAGTTGTCGTCCCTGAACTTCATCGAACGATGCCGGAACTGCTCGATGCGACGGCCCATGTATACGCATCGACATTTTCCGCCGCCGAACTGAACCAGATTCTGGCCTTCTATCGCTCCGATATCGGCCGGAAGATGATTGAGAAAACGCCCACTTTGCTTCAGGAACAAGGCCGTGTCGCCCAGGCGCTCGTGCGTAGATGATGCCGGATATTCAAACCAAGTTACTGAATGCCTTGTCGGCGCGCGGGCTCAAGAAGCCGGATAGAATCTGATCGAGATTATCCATCCACGTGTGGCGCCGTGTCGCGCACCCGTAAAATCAAGCTCCACAACTTGGCGCGCCTGCACGATTCATGATCTGCTCGACGAGTAAAAAGAAATAAGGCGCGCTCGCGGATTCGCGGTCGCCCATCGGTAGTTTGACCATAAGGATACAGGGATGACCGAAGCAGACAGAGCAGCCGTCGATGACGCTTTGCAAATCAACCCCGTGGCCATGGCCGAGGCGGAGGGCCATTTGCAAAAGGGATTGATGATGCTGACCAAACAGATCGGGCTCAAGATCGGAAGA
>CAJCJC010000069.1 GCA_903970575.1 Alphaproteobacteria bacterium | reverse complement strand
GGCGAAATCTCCTGGGTGAAATACTATGTTGCGAGCGTTTAGCAAGCCCAGCTTAAATAAACACTTTCTTAAGACAAAGCAATACCTGACGTATAAATGAGCGGATCTTGCCCTTAACACGTAAGGTAAGCTTGCATGCGGCCGCAGCGGTAGGTGTTGATTCGCGCCAGCGGCACTCAAGAGTATCGAATCTAGTATTGAGATAATAAATTATTACATCATGCGCTAGGTCGTGTGGACGAATTTTCGGCAGATGAGATTATTGGGATTCCTTTGGTGAATCGGGCATGATTCATAGATTTCCGATCGAATCGGAGACCCGGACGCATGTCGACAAGCATGAACGAGGAGGATTGGGGCCACGTTCTCACCGTGTTTCGCGCCTGCCTTCCCCGGCGTGGACGCAAGGGCGAGGGCGATCGCCGGTTCCTCGAAGCGCTGCATTTCTTCACCGTCGAGAACGTGCGATGGCGCGCCCTGCCAGAACGGTTCGGCCGCTGGAACAGCGTGTGGAAACGCTTCGACCGCCTGAGCAAGGCTGGTGTTTTCGAAGCCTTCTTCGACGCGCTGGCCTCAATGAGCGCGTCCGCGCATCTCATCCAAATGTTCGACTCCACGATCGTGCGCGCGCATGTGTCGGCCGCGGGAGCAAAAGGGGGCAAGACGGCCAGGCGCTTGGACGCTCGCGCGGCGGTTTCACCACGAAAATCCACGCTAAATCGGACGCTTCCGGCGCCATCATCGCCTTCGACCTGACAGGCGGCGAGGCCTCCGACGCGCGCCATTTCGACATCCTGCTCGACATCGGACCGGACATTCAGCCGCGCGCCGCCATTGGCGACAAGGGCTACGCCAGCAAGGCCAATCGCGCGGCGGCCAGAGCGCGCGGCATCGCCCCGGTGATCCCGCGCAAAGCCAACGAGAAGGACAAGCCGAGGTTCTTCGCCAAGACCCTCTACAAAGCCCGCGCTCGCATCGAGCAGGGCATCGGACGCCTCAAACGCTTCAAGCGCGTCGCGCTCCGCTGCGAAAAGACGGCGCAAAACTTCCGATCCATCGTAAGCTTTGCCGCAGGCCTCTGTTTAATCAAATTCGTCCACACAGCCTAGCACTACTTTGGCAGATTTTTGATTGGCTGGTTATTTTTGGGATTCCCGGCGGGCGTTTTGCGTGATTCATGGGTGGTCGGTATCCCGGAGGGCCGACCATGGACGAGAGTTGGAGATTTGATCTTGATCGGTGGCTCGGGCCTTTCGTCGGCGCCTTGCGACACAAGTCTAGGGTGCGGATGTGCCCGGCATATGTCGCGGGGCTGATTGGCGCCGGTGATCGCAAGAGCATCCAGCCGATGGCGGCGCGCGACGGCGAGGTTGGCTACGACCAGCTTCATCATTTCATCGCCGGCGGCGTTTGGGACGCCGCGCCCCTTGAAGAAGCCCTGCTGGCCGAGGCTGACAGGATGGTCGGCGGCGTCAACGCTTGGCTGATCGTCGACGATACGGCGTTGCCCAAAAAGGGCGAACATTCGGTCGGCGTCGCGCCGCAATACGCCTCGTCGCTCGGCAAGACCGCCAACTGTCAATCGCTCGTTTCGTTGACATTGGCCTCGCGCGAGGTTCCGGTGATGGTGGGCTTGCGGTTATTCCTGCCCGAAAACTGGACGGACGATCCCGAGCGCATGGCGCGCGCCCGCGTGCCGGAGAATCGACAGACCGCTCTGACGAAGCCGGAGATCGCGATAGAGGAGATTGACCGCGTCATCGCCTCGGGCGCGCGGTTTGGCTGCGTGCTCGCCGATTCCGGGTACGGGTCCAGCGGACCTTTCCGCCAGGCTCTGAGCGAGCGCGGTCTCGATTGGGCGGTGGGACTGTCGCGACGCCAGAACGTCTATCCCGTCGAGGTCGCGCTGATATTCCCCGTCGCGAAGTCCGGAAGACGTCGTCAGTATGACATCCCCGATCAGCCTCCCATCTCCGCCGAGGCCGCGTTGGCGGGAGAGAAATGGCGAAGGATCAACTGGCGGCGCGGCACGAAAGGGCGACTGGGTTGCCTCTTCGCGGCCCGCCGCGTCCGCGTCGCGGATGGACACAAACATCGCATGCTCGACAATCGCATGCAGCGCATGCCTGGCGACGAGGTCTGGCTCGTCGGCGAGCGTCGAGCGACCGGCGAACAAAAATACCATGCGTCGAACCTGCCAGCCCACGCCAGCCTTAAACGGCTCGCCGCCACGATCAAGGCCAGGTGGGTCTGCGAACAGGCGCATCAGCAACTCAAGGAGGAACTCGGTCTCGACCATTTCGAGGGCAGATCCTGGATAGGGCTGCATCGACACGCCCTGATGACCATGATCGCCTACGCCTTCCTCCAATCCCGCCGCCTCAAGGCCGCGGGGCGGAAAAAAAAGAATCGGGGGACCGCCGCCACGGCCAAGCATGCCGGCAATCAGGCAAGCCATTCTCGACCTCTTCGCCCGACCCCGATCCAGGCGATGTCCGCACTGTGAGAAACTCTTTAGCGACTCTGGATAACTCAATCTGCCAAAGTAGTGCTAAGCACCAGACTCAAATCATTCGATTTGCCCGCCTTGTTGCAGGTGTCGATGAACGCGGCCGTCGGCGAGAGAATTTCGATGTTGTCGCCGCCGGGGCGGCCGTCTTCTTCTTTCGCAAAGGCATAATAGGCATCGCCGCGCGTAAAGCGCAGTACCTTCGTTCCCGCGTCTCCGCCGCGCAATTT
>CAJCJC010000068.1 GCA_903970575.1 Alphaproteobacteria bacterium | reverse complement strand
GCCGAGCGCCTGGAACAGGGCCGCAGTGTCGGCGTAACGGTTGGCGCGGGCCTGGATCAGCACGATGACCGCCTGCTGATAGGTCTGTTCGGCGTTCAGCAACTCCAGATAGCTGGTATCTCCAAGCTCCTGCTGCTTGCGGGCGATGGCGAGGCTGTTGGCTGCCGCCTGCTCGGCGCGGATGTTGGCGGCCACTGCGTCTGCGTCGTTCCGCAGCGCGCGCAGGCTATCGGCGACGTTTTGGAAGGCGGTGATGACCGTGCTGCGATATTGGGCGGCGGCTTGTTCCAAATTGGCGCGCGCGGCCCTGGTCTTGTGCAGAAGGGTTCCACCCTGGAAGATCGGCTGCGTGAAATCTCCGGCCAAGGTCCAGAAGCCGTTGCCCGGCATGAAAAGCTGATTCGCCTGGGTGGCTACCGTGCCTAAATCGGCGGACAGGGTGATTTGGGGCAGCATATTGGCGATCGCGACGCCCACCTGGGCGCTGGCCGCATGCAGGTTCCCCTCCGCCGATTTGATGTCGGGGCGCTGCTCCACCAGCTTTGACGGCAGGCTGACGGGGATGTCGAGGGGCAAGGTGAGGTTGGCGAGACCGAAGGTCTGGGCCACCTCCTCGCTCGGCAGCTTGCCGGCGAGCGCGGTCAGCAAATCGCGCTGTTGCGCCAGTTGCTTGCGCAAAGCCGGCAGGTTGGTTTCGGCCTGGGCCAAGGCCGCCTCCTGCGCCGCCACGTCAGCCCCGGCCACGTCGCCCAGGGCCAGGCGGCGGCGATAGATATCCAGGGTTTCCCGCTCCGCCTTGATAATGTCTTCGGTCGCCGCGATCTGCCCCCGCAGGGAGGCCTCCAGCACGGCGGCGGCGACCACATTCGAGGTCAGTGTCAGATAGGTCGCCTCAAGCTGGTATTTCTGGGCGTCGCGCTCTGCCTCCAGCGTCTCGACCTGGCGGCGATTACCGCCAAATATATCAAGGCTATAGGAGACGCTGACCTGGGCCGTATAGAGATTGAAATACGGTACATAGTTGGACAGGGTGGGCGATGGCTGCACCGCGTTCTTGTTGCGGGTCGGATTGAAATCGGCGGCGATGGCTGGGTAGTAGACGCCTTGCTGAGCGTAGTAATTCTCCTGCGCCACCTTGAGCGCCGCCTGCGCCGCCTGAAGATCGGCATTGTTCTTGAGCGCGTCGGCGATCAGCGCATTCAGCGCCTCGGAATGGAAGACTGTCCACCACTGCGCGGGGATATCCATGCCCTCCACGAAGCGCTGGGCATCGATAGGCGCAAGCGTGGACGAGGCGGGGTCGGCCAGGGGCTCTTTCGTGTAGCCTGAGACGTCCGGCGCCGCGGGCGTCTTGAAATCAGGGCCGACGGCGCACCCTGACAGGATAAAGCTCACCCAAAAAGCGGTCGCGCGGAGACATAGGGATATGGAGCGCTTCGTCATTCCGCGGACTCCGGCTCGAGTTCGTCAGCGTGCTTGTCCTGCTCGCGCCGGGAAAACAGGTCTATCGCCACCGGCAGAACAACCAGGATCAGGATCGGCGCCAGGAGCATTCCGCCGACCACGACCAAAGCCAGCGGCTTTTGCACCTGTGATCCGATGCCGCTGGAGAGCGCCGCCGGCATGAGGCCGACAGCGGCGGCGACGCAGGTCATCGCGACCGGCCGCATCTGCACGTCGCAGGTCCGGGCGATGGCCTCGGCGCGTCCAACGCCGAAATCGATCAGCTGATTGAAGTAGGACAACACCAGAATGCCGTCCATCGCGGATATGCCCAGAAGCGCAATGAACCCGATCGCCGCCGAAACGCTGAAAGCGGTTCCCGTGAGGAACAGGGTGAGGATGCCGCCGATCAAGGCCATGGGAATGACGCTGATCGCCAGCAACATGTCCCGCACCGACGAAAATTTGACGTAGAGCAAGAGAGCGATCAGGCCCAGGCTGAGCGGCACCACGATGGACAGTCGCTGAACCGCGTCTTGGAGATTGCCGAATTCTCCAACCCATTCAAGATGGTACCCGCCGGGCATCGGAACCTGCTCGGCCACTTTTTGCTGCGCCTCGAGCACGGCGCCGCCCAGATCGCGCCCGCGCACGCTGAACTTGATCGGGATATAGCGCGATTGCTGCTCGCGATAGATGAAGGCGGCGCCGGAAACCAGGCTGACCTTCGCCACATCGGCCAGCGGAATTTGGACGACTCCGGTCCCATTCGGGTTTTGCGCGCCGATCGTGATGCCCCTGATGGCGTCCAGATTCCGGCGATATTCGGGGGCCAGCCTGACCATGACCGGGAAATTGCGGTCGCTGCCATCCTCATAGACGTTGCCCGCCGCCTGGCCGCCGATGGCGGTCTGGATGGTCGAGTTGATGTCTCCTGGCGCGAGTCCATAACGCGCCGCGCGGGCGCGATCGATATCGATGCGTATGGTCGGCTGGCCGAGTGAGTTCAGCACGGCGAGATCGCTGACACCCGGCACCGAGGACATCACGTCCTTGATCTTGGCGGCTGTTTTCTCAAGCGTTTCAAGGTCGCCGCCGAACAGCTTGACCGAGTTCTCGCCCTTCACGCCCGAGGCCGCCTCCTCGACATTATCCTCGATGTTCTGGGAAAAGTTGAAATCGACGCCGGGAAATTCGGTCTCGAGGGCGTCGCTGACCTGCCTCGTCAGCTTCTCCTTATCGACGCCCGAGGGCCATTCGTCGAACGGCTTCAAGGGCACATAAAATTCGGCGTTGAAGAATCCCGTCGCGTCGGTGCCGTCATCGGGGCGGCCGTTCTGGGATACGGCGGTGACGACTTCGGGGAAGCTCTTGATGATCTTGCGCATGCGGTTGACGTAGCCGTTGCCTTCCTCCAGCGAGATCGAGGGCGGCAGGGTTGCGCGAATCCAGAAATTGCCCTCCTCCA
>CAJCJC010000067.1 GCA_903970575.1 Alphaproteobacteria bacterium | reverse complement strand
AGATCAGCGCCAGTACATGCTCCGGAACGGTGTTCACTGCGTAGTTCCGGATATTGGATACGGTTATCCCGCGCGCGGCGCAAAACACCTTATCGATATTATCCGTTCCAGTGGCCGCAAGCGCGATCATTTTCAACCGCGGAAGCTGCTCGAGCGCTGGCGCGCTTAGCTTTACCTTATTGACGATCGCGATATCTGCGTCGGCCAAACGCTCGACGATCTGGTCAGGCGCGGTGCGCTCATAGTCGCGGAAAACATGCGGGAAAGAAGGAGGGCGCAACGGCGCCCCGAGCGTCGCGCGATCGAGGAAGACAATGGTCGGCGCCGACATGGTCAATGGGCCAGACGTACGATCAGCTTGCCGAAATTGCGGCCCTCCAGCATGCCGATAAACGCTTCGGGCGCGTTCTCGAGACCATCGACGATATCCTCCCGATACCGGATCGTTCCATCGGCGACGCGGGGGCCGACCGTGGCGAGGAACTCAGGATAGTGTTCGGCGAATTCAAAATTGATGAAGCCGCGCATCGTGAGGCTGCGCGTCAATATCGCCCGCATGGTTTGCGGGAGTCGGTCATCGCCAGACTTCGCCGCGCCGTTGTACTGCGCGATCAATCCGCAGACAGGGATTCGGGCGAACGTATTCAGCAGCGGCAGAATAGCCTGCCAGACGGCGCCGCCGATATTCTCGAAGTAGATATCGATTCCGTTCGGGCAGGCCGTCGCCAGATGGGCCGCCATCTCCGGATCGCGATGATCGATACAGGCGTTGAAGCCAAGGTCTTCCATCACATAGGCGCATTTTTCCGGTCCGCCCGCCACGCCAATCGTGCGGAGCCCAAGGTCGCGGGCAAGTTGCCCGACCAGCGAACCCACCGGTCCGCTGGCGGCGCCGATCACGAGCGTTTCGCCGGGCTTTGGCCGGCCGATGTTGAAAAGCCCGGCATAGGCGGTGAAGCCCGGCATCCCCAACACGCCAAGCGCCGTCGTGACCGGCGCGAAAGCCGGATCGAGCTTGCGCAAGCCCACGCCCTTCGACAGCGCATGCGAGCGCCAGCCGGTCGGGGCCAGAACAATATTCCCTTCGACGTAATCAGGGTGGCTGGACTGGATGACCGTGCCGACGCCCTCGGCCGTCATCACCCCGCTGATCGCCACCGGCGGGGCATAGGATTTCACGTCGTCCATCCGGCCGCGCATATAGGGATCGAGCGAGATATAATCGACCCGGATCAGAATTTCGCCTGGCCCCGGCGCCGGAATCTCGGTCTCCTCAAGCCGCAAATCAGTTGGCGTAACCTTACCCTTGGGCCTGGACGCCAGAACGATTTGACGTGCGGTTTCCGCGGTCATGCATCAACTCCGGATCTCCATCGAGCTGGAAGGCATAAGCGAATGTTGCCTTAGACGCCACCTCTACCTCCCTGGAATGACAAATTTAAATTTTATGTGCAAAATACACCAAATGATAAGCGTTTGTTATATTGACGAGATCGCTTCGATGGCTGAATAATTTGGTTATTGATGAAACGCATTCCCGGCACTTTCCGGTCGGAGGCTTCCTTTGAGCGGTTGGAAATGGAAATCACTTGCGGGCGTGGCCCTGGCGCTCGTGGTCGGCGCTGGAGTCTGGGCTTGGAGTGATTTCCAGGCTCAGCCGCGGGAGCCGTCTTCGTCGGGCGGCCCAGCGAGCGTGCGTCGTCTGACGGAAGAGCAATATCGACAGACCATCGCCGAACTGTTCGGCTCGGACATCAAGGTCGGTGGTCGGTTCGAGCCTGACCTTCGGCCGGAAAACGGCCTCATCGCCGATGGTTCGAGTGAGGTCGCCGTTACGCCCTCCGGATTCGAGCAATACGACGCGCTTGCGCGCGGCATCGCCGATCAAGTGGTTGACAAGGACCATCGCGACATCCTGGTCTCGTGCAAGCCAGCCTCCGCCGAGGCCCCTGACGATCCCTGCGCGCGGCAATTCCTATCCAAGACTGGGCGGTTGCTTTTCCGTCGCCCGCTGACCGCGGACGAGTTGAACACCGAAGTCGCCGTCGCGCACGAAAGCGCCGTCAAGCTGGGTAATTTTTACGCCGGGCTCGGCCAAAGCCTCGCGGGCATGCTGGACGACCCCGATTTCCTGTTCCGGGTCGAGGCGGTGGCGAAGACCCCGGATGGCACCGGCGCTCGGCAACTCGACGCCTACTCGAAAGCCGAGCGGCTGAGCTTTTTGATCTGGAACGCCACGCCGGACGACTCTTTGCTGGCCGCGGCGGAGCGCGGCGATCTTGACACCCGAAAGGGTCTTACCCGGCAGGTCGACAGGTTGCTTGCCTCTCCGCGCCTGGAGGGCGGCGTGCGGGCCTTTTTCGCCGACATGCTGGGGTTCGATAGTTTTCAGGAGCTGCAGAAGGAACAGAATCTGTATCCGAAATTCTCCCTTCAGGTGGCCGCGGACGCCAAGGAGCAGACCTTAAGAACGATTGTCGATCTTCTGGTTGCGAATGATGGCGACTACCGCGATATTTTTACAACGCGGAAGACTTTCGTCACGCGGTCCCTGGGCGCCATCTACGAGATTCCGGTCGACAATGCGACGGGCTGGCAGCCTTACGAGTTCCCGGCCGGAGACCCGCGCGCGGGTCTGTTAACGCAGCTAAGTTTCGTCGCGTTGCATTCGCATGCCGGTCGGAGTTCGCCGACATTGCGCGGCAAGGCGGTGCGCGAATTGCTGCTTTGCCAGCGCGTGCCGGCTCCGCCAAGCAATGTCGATTTCGCGCTGGTCGACAACACGGCCGATCCGCGGTTTCGGACCGCCCGCGACCGGCTCACGGCGCATCGCGCCAATCCGACTTGCGCCGGCTGTCACGCCATCATGGACCCGATTGGCCTCGCGCTCGAGGATTTCGATACGGTCGGCGAATATCGGACGACGGAGAATGGCGCGCCGATCGATTCGAGCGGCCAATTGAACAAAATCCCGTTCCAGGATGCAGCCGGCCTTGGCAAGGTCATCCATGACGATCCCTCCGCCACGGCTTGCCTCGTTCGCCGCGTCTATGAATACGGCGTCGGCCGCGCGCCTGAAAAAGGCGAGGCCGTCTGGCTAAACGATCTTAATCGCCGATTTGCCGAAGACGGTTATCGCATTCCGCAATTGCTGCGCCGGATCGCCTTAAGCGACGCCTTTTACAGAGTTGCGCCAGCGAGCGGTTCGGTTCCGTCCGCCAAGACCGCGTCCGCCTCTACCTCTATCCGGGAGAATTAACATGAATCTTACGCCGAGCCGTAGAGGCGTTTTGCGGGGCATGCTGGGGGGCGCCGCAGTGAGCGTGGCCTTGCCTTTTCTGGATTGCTTTCTGAACGCCAACGGTACCGCGCTTGCGTCGGGCGCTCCGATCCCGGTGCGGCATGGAAGCTGGTTCTGGGGGCTTGGCTGCAACGCCGCGCGTTGGGTGCCCCAGAAGACCGGCGCCGATTACGACATCACCCCCGAGCTTTCGGCGATCGCGGCCTGCAAGGACCAGATTTCTATTCTGAGCGGATATAATTGCCCGCTCGACGGCAAGGGCAATATCGCGCATCAATCCGGCTGGCAGGCCATCCGCAGCGGTTCCGTGCGGGGTAACGGAAGCGTTGTCGGGCCCTCCTACGATACGATCATCTCCGATGCGATCGGCCAGGATACACGCTTCAGATCGCTCGATATGTCCGGAGTCGGCGATCCCAAATCCAGCTATACCTACCGCAACATATCCGTCGTGAACCCAAGCGAGATCGACCCGGCCGCCTTCTATGCGCGCGTGTTCGGTCCGGATTTCCGCGACCCGAACGCCGCGGATTTTAAAGCCGACCCCCGGCTCATGGCGCGTCAGAGCGTTCTTTCCGCCATCGCCGATAAGCGTCAAAAGCTTCTCAGTCAGGTCGGCGCCGCCGATCGCGCCCGGCTGGACGAATATTTCACTTCGCTGAGGACGGTTGAACAGCAGATCGCGATGCAACTGGAAAAGCCGGCGCCGAACCTCGCCTGCGTTCCGGCCAAGTCGCCGGAACATTTGGACCCCAGCCATGAATTGTCCGCGGTTCTCAAGAATCACGATCTTCTGGCCGAGGTTCTGATCATGGCGCTGGCCTGCAACCAGACCAAGGTCTTCAATATTGCGCTGACGGAATCGAACGACACCGTTTATCGGGAAGGTGAGGATCGCTCCCATCATCAGATGAGCCATGAAGAGCCGATGGATGAAAAGCTCGGCTATCAGCCGGTCACGACAAGCTATGTTCTGGAATATATGAAGACTTGGGCGCGTTTCGTGGAGCGCCTAGGCTCGGTTAAGGAAGGCGACCGCACGCTGCTGGATAACAGCCTCGTGTTCGCCCACTCCGATACGAATTTCGCCAAGACCCATGCGGTTGACGGAATCCCGATGATGCTGGCGGGCAAGGCGGGCGGAAAGGTCAAATCCGGTATTCATCTGCCCGGTAACGGCGACCCGGTGACCCGTGTCGCGCTGACGATCATGCAGGTGGCCGGCGTCAATATCAGCAAGTTCGGCGTGGGCTCGCTGGAGACGTCGAAACCGCTGAACGCGTTGCTTACTTGATCCAAGTTCGCGCGTTCGAACGAGGGGCGATAATGCTGTGGAATGATCCCGCCTTGGTTTTCCGGCGCAAGTTTGCTGGCCGAGGGATCGCGGCTTTGCTGTGCGGTCTTGCGGTATGTGGCTCCGCGGGAGCGCTCGCGGCCGGCAAGACGGAAGACTTCGTTATATCGTCCTTCATGACGTCGGCCTATAATGACGCGGGTAATTGCCCGCATGGGCTCAACGAAGCGCCTGACAACAAACCGGTGATCGACAGGGTGCCGGACGCCGAGCTGCGGGCCGCGCTCTCGAAGGCCTTGCCGGAGGACGTGCAATATCTTCGGACCCATCGCGGCCCGGATTTCGCGGATGTCTGCCATTTGGAGGCGGGCGTTTCCAATCCTGACGCGCCGGCCGGGCCGACATCGGTTCCCGATCCCGGCATGAAGACGGTCGAGGGCAAGATTTCCTATGGCGAGAACCTCGATGGCACCGATGATGGCGCCGCCACCGAGACCACCTGCGCGCACCGGAAATTCGTTGGCCCGAACGGCGAAAAGGGTATCGACAACCAGCTTTTTCGGGTGCTCGGCTGCAGCATCGGTTTCGGCCCTCAGGGCTGGTTTCGTGAATATAGCTCGCAGCAGATGCGTGACGGCGATCATACGATCCTGGTTCGGGTCGAGGGCGTGGACGACCCGCGCAATTCCCCCTCGGTCCAGGTATCGATCTATGAAGGGGCCGATCCACTGATCAAGGACCCCAAAGGCGATATTCTGCGCGACGAATCCTACCGGGCGTCCGACGATTCGCGCCGTCGTTGGTCCACCACCGGACGGATCGCCGACGGCGTGCTGACCACCGATCCGATCGACATCACGCTGACGAAGCTGCGCTTTGTCGGGATGCAGATTCCCACCGCGATCAAGGGCATGCGCCTTAGACTGGCGGTCCAGCCCGACGGTTCGGCCAAGGGCATCATGGTCGGCTATCAAAACTGGCAGGACATTTATCGGCTGGTGACCCACGGCAAGAACGATGAGTTGTCGTTTTACTTTACCTGCCCTGGCGTCTATCGCGCCTTGGAGCGTTCGGCCGATGGCGACAAGGATCCAAGGACGGGGCAGTGCCGCGCCGTATCCGTCTCATACGATCTCGAACTTACGCCGGCTCATGTCATCGCGCCGCCGCAACCCGCCGGTAAAACCGCTCAGGCCGTGGGGAAGACCGCTGGTTTGCGCGATCCGGGGGCCACGCGCACGGCTGAAGCGTCGGCGAATGACCGATAGCGGAGCGGGCGGCGCATGATGCGCTTGCGTTTATCGCTTTTCGCCATGGCCATGCTGGCGGCGGCGACCCTGGCCCGTTCCAACGCCGCGATCGCGGAGTCGGGCGCGCAACCTCCGATCCCGCCGGACATCACAATTCAGCGCACCCCAATCCCAACGAAACTGGGCGACATCAGCGGAATCATGCTGGAAGGGTATGATTCCGGAACGGTGTTCGCCAATGAAGCGGGATTGACGCTCTATACTTATGATCGGGATGCGCGGCCCGGTGTTTCGACCTGCGTTGGCGCTTGCGCAAGGACATGGCGGCCGGCTTCGGCTCCCGCCGCCGCGACGGGCGTGGGCGACTGGACCGTGATCGTGCGCGCGGACGATCAAACGCGGCAATGGGCCTATAAGGGTAAGCCTCTCTACACCTATGTTGAAGACGCCAATCCGGGCGACGCGCGGGGAGATGGCGTTGACGGCGTTTGGCGCATCGCGGAGGATCAAAAGCCGTTCCGTCCGGCCGAGGTGACGCTGACAAAGATCGACGGCCGTCCGGTGCTTGCCGACGCCCGCGGGTTTACGCTTTATACGTTTGACGGCGACGAGGATCTTG
>CAJCJC010000066.1 GCA_903970575.1 Alphaproteobacteria bacterium | reverse complement strand
CGATATCCTTGTGAACAACGCCGGCATAAGCTGGGGCGCGCCCGCCGAGGACCATCCGATCGCGGCGTGGCATAAAGTCATGGCGCTGAACCTCACCGGTCCGTTCATGCTGACCCAGGCGATGGGCAAACGATGGATGATCCCCGCTCGGCATGGCCGGATCATCAACATCGCCTCGGTCGAGGGGCTGCAAGGACATCACGCATCGATGGGCGGCATGATCGCCTACAGCGCCAGCAAGGGTGGTTTGGTTAACTTCACCCGGGCGCTAGCGGCCGAGTGGGGCCGTTATGGCGTCACCGTCAACGCGCTCGCGCCAGGGTTTTTCCCGTCCAGGCTAACGGAGGCGATCCTCAAGAAAATCGAAAGCCAGATTGTCGAAAACACGCCGCTCGGCAAGCTTGGCGGGCCCAACGACCTAAAGGGCGGCGCGCTGTTGTTCGCGTCCAATGCCGGGGCTCATATCACGGGCCAGATTCTAACGGTCGATGGCGGCGCCACGATTATCTAGCACCAGGAGTTTTCATGACTGACGTCTTCCTCGTTTCCGCGACGCGAACCGCGATCGGGACTTTCGGCGGAGCGCTGAAGGATGCCCCGCCGACCGAACTCGCCACGCGCGTCGTCGCCGAGGCGATTGCGCGTGGCGGAGTCGCGCCCGCCGATATCGGCCATGTCGTTTGGGGCCAGGTCATCCAGACCGAGCCCAAGGACATGTATGTTTCGCGCGTCGCCGCGGTGAACGCCGGCATTCCGGTCGAGACCCCGGCGATGACGGTGAACCGTCTCTGCGGCTCCGGCCTTCAGGCGATCCTCTCGGCCGCGCAGGCGATTATGCTGGGCGATTGCGAGATCGCTGTGGGCGGCGGTTCCGAAAGCATGAGCCGCGCACCCTACGCCGTGCTCAGCATGCGCTGGGGCGCACGGATGGGCGACGCCGCGATGACCGATATGCTGCTGGGCGCGCTCAACGACCCGTTCCAGCGAATTCATATGGGCATCACGGCGGAGAATGTGGCCGAGCGATACGGGATCAGCCGCGAGGATCAGGATTCGGCGGCTCTCGAAAGCCATCGCCGCGCCTCCGCCGCGATCCGCTCGGGCAAGTTCAAGAATCAGATCGTCCCGTTCGAACTCAAGACCCGCAAGGGCGCGACCTTCTTCGCGGAAGACGAGCATGTCCGCCATGACGCGAAGATCGAGGATTTCGCGCCGCTTCGTCCTGCCTTCACGAAGGATGGCGGAACGGTGACAGCGGGTAACGCATCCGGCATCAACGACGGCGCGGCCGCGGTTGTGCTCGCGAGCGCGGCGGCGATAAAGGCGCACGGGTTAAAGCCGTTGGCGCGTCTGGTCGGCTATGGCCATGCCGGGGTTGAGCCCGCCTATATGGGAATCGGCCC
Organism: Alphaproteobacteria bacterium; assembly: GCA_903970575.1. Classification (GTDB taxonomy): domain Bacteria; phylum Pseudomonadota; class Alphaproteobacteria; order BOG-932; family Roseiterribacteraceae; genus BOG-932. The sequence continues at coordinate 4,124 of CAJCJC010000066.1, read as the reverse complement.
CGTCCCAGCGACCCGCCAGGCCCTTGCGCGCACCGGGCTTCGGATCGCCGACCTGGACGTTATCGAATCCAACGAGGCTTTCGCCGCCCAGGCCTGCGCCGTGTCGCGCGAACTTGGCTTCGATCCCGCCAAGGTCAACCCGAACGGCAGCGGCATCTCGCTTGGCCATCCTGTTGGGGCCACCGGCGCGATCAATACGGTGAAGGCCGTCCATGAACTCAAGGCGACAGGCGGCCGCTACGCGCTCGTCACCATGTGCATCGGCGGCGGCCAGGGCATCGCCGCGATCTGGGAGCGTGCGGCGGGATAAGACGTTATTTGACGCAGTGCGTCTCGGTCATCCGCCCATTCTGGCTGGAACGCCAAAGACCCGTCTTCCGATCGATCGCATTGCCGATCGCGTTAAGGCCGGCATCGCTGCGGTATTGGTTGGAAAATGCGATCTCCTTGTCGTTGATCGTCACGACGACGGTCGAGGTATAGGGAGTCCTCGACCCATCGAGGAACTGATAGGACGACGACGTCGTCGCGTTCTCATAGGTTTGGCTGAAGCCATTATTGAAATGGACCACGACGGAAGGCTTCTCGGTATCGATCGTCAAACCGGTCTTGCCGCATGTGAGCTGAATAATCTCCGCCTTGGCGCACGCGCATTGCGAGACCGCGAGTAATGCGACGACGACCGCCCTCATGTCGACGGTCCGCGCCTATTCGTCCAGCAGGGTCAACTTATAAAGGTCGAGACGGCGATCGTTCAAATTGCGAACGCTGCCCCGAACATGCAGCTCCTTTAACAGGCTGAGGTCCAGCTCCGCCACCAATACCGTCTCGTTATTGGGGGTTGTTTCCGCCGCGATGCAATCTTGCGGGAAAGCGTAATCGGCCGGGGTGAAGATAGCGGATTGCGAATACTGGATATCCATATTCTTCACATTGGGCAGATTGCCGACGCTGCCGGTGATCACCACGAAGCACTCGTTCTCGATGGCGCGGGCCTGGGCGCAAACCCGGACCCTCAGATAGGCGTTGCGCGTATCCGTCCAAAACGGAACGAACAGGATGGACATGCCTTGATCGGCGAGCAGCCGCGCCAGCTCCGGGAACTCAACGTCATAACAGACGAGAATGCCGATACGCCCCACATCGGTGTCGAAGACGCGCAGATTGTCGCCGCCCGTCATGCCCCAATAGGATTTTTCGTCCGGCGTTACATGCAGCTTGTACTGCGAATCCGACGTCCCGTCGCGCCGCATCAGATAGGACACATTGCGCAGCTCTCCGCCGCGATATTCCGGAACGCTGCCGGCGATGATATTGATATTGTGCGAAAGCGCCATTTCCTGCAGCTCGGCGCGAATCTGGTTGCTGTATTCCGCCATGTGCCGGATGGCGCTTGCGGGGTCGTTTTTCTCCGAAAGCGCCATCAAGGGCGCGCTGAAGAATTCTGGCAGCACGGCGAAATCCGCCTTGTAGCTGGCGATCGTGTCGACGAAAAATTCGACATGCCGCATCAGTTCTTCCAAGGAGCCGACGGATCGCATTTGCCACTGGACGGCGCCGACGCGGACGACATATTTGGGCTGCGCCGCGACCGTGGTCGTCTCGCTCTTCTCCTCGTAATAGATGTTGATCCATTCGAGCAGCGTGGCGTAGCCGCGCGTGTCGGCATCCATCGGCTCATAGCCGCGGATGACCTTACGGACGTGGAATTCATTGGATAGCTGGAAACTGAGCACGGGATCGTAGATCTCCCGCTTTTTGACCTGCTCGATATACTGGCGCGGCGTCATCTTATCCGCGTATTTGTGATAATTCGGAATGCGCCCGCCCGCCACGATCGCGCGCAGGTCAAGCTGATCGCATAGCTCCTTGCGGGCGTCATAGAGGCGTCGACCGAGGCGCAAATTGCGATATTCCGGATGTACGATCACGTCCACGCCGTAGAGCGTATCGCCATCCGGGTCGTGGGTGGAGAATGTCCCATCCCCGGTAATCTCGGCGTATGTATGCTTATCGCCCCAGTCGGAATATTTGACGATCAGCGATAAAGCCAGCGCGATGACGCGGCCCTTATCCGCGATGCAAATCTGTCCCTCCGGGAAAACATCGATCAGCGCCGCGATCTGCTCGCGCGTCCATGACCCGCCCATATCGGCGTAGGCGGTTTCAAAAATCGCCCTTACATCGCGGAAATCCTCCATCGAGAGCCGGCGCAGGACCAGCTTGTGGCCGCGTTTTGAGGGTTTCGTGGATTTGGCTCGAACTTTCGCGGGAATCACCGCCGTGGAGTCTTGCGGCGCCTCAGCCGCTGGCGGGGTCGTCTCGATGGCTTTGTTCATGAAGCTCTCATGGGATCGATTGTCGAGCGCCGATCGGCGACGCTTAAGAGGTTGCTAACGCAGTATCGTCATGGCTTGTTTCGTACACCGAGGCGATCGCGCCGTCACCGTCCAGCAGGGGGATCGCGGCCACAAGTCGGATGGCGATCGCCGATCAGGCCTTTTCAAGGAATTGCAGCACCAGATTCTGATTGAATTTCCGGAAAGCGTCGCTCTGAAATCCGGCCTTTCCAAGTCCCCACGCCCATCTGATGCTGCCGCTGCTAAAGACCTGCGCTCCCGCCGGAGACTTGAAGTAGACCGACTCGGCAAGGCCTGGATGACCGTCGACATCGATCGGATGCCCCACGAACAATACTTGCAGGTCTCGCGGGTCGATCGCCGGAATTTGGGATAGTTCGGCATCCCATAGGCGCTTTCCGTCACTATCGGGATCGCGATTGTCCCATTCATAGCCGACGACATCGCCAATCGCATCGCCGACTTTCCAGCCGGTGCCGTTAAAGAAAGGCAGGCTGGAATCCGCGACCTTGTAGCCATATCTGGGGCCGCTATCGCCGCCCGGATCGAAATAATTTTGATACGCGACGCCGGCCAGCATCGTCTCCGGCAAGCGTGAGCCATCGCGGTAACGGGTAGTCACCAGCAGGTCGCCCTCCTTGTCGTCGACGCGCTGGCGTATCGGGTCGTCCGGCGATTTATAGCAGATAAGTTGGCGTCCCCAGTTCTCGCCTAAACCTGCCCGGTTCAGATCGGCGTATCGCACCTGCCAATAGGCGCTGTTGGCGCCCATGAAGATGGTGTTCTTGCCCAGTTCGAAAATACGTTGGTGGACCGCGTCGAACTCTTCCTTGGACCAATATTCGTTATGGCAGCCGGAAATAAGCAGCCGGGCTTGCTGAGCTATGCTGGGGTCCCGGTAAATGTCGAAATTGGTCGCGTAATCCACGCTGAAGCCGTGCTCGGCCGCAAGGCGCTCCAGCCACGACACCAGGAAATAATCATATTCGAAAAAGGCCGGCGACGCCGGCCGGTCGAAGGACAGCATCTGCGCCCTGTCGCCCGCGAACGCGCTTTCATACAGGCTGTATCCGCCCCAGGCGTTATAGGCGTTGTAGGTATTGGCGCACAGCCAGAGCAGAACGTCTCCGGAGCAATCCGGATTGGTGACGACCAGATAGGCGACGGATCGGTCACGATCGCCGTCGGCCATCAAAAAGTCGATCGTATAATAACCGGCCTTCCAATCGTCCGTCGGGGCGTCGTTGACGGCGGGGACCCAGTCCACTCCAAGCGAGGCGGAGGTTATGCGCGTCTCCTGGCGCTGAATTGTCAGGACGGGGCTGGTCCAGACTAGCTGCCGGTCCGCCTCGCCGTAATGGCCGATGCGGGATATCTCAACCTTGCCTTCGATCCGTTCGATGGCGGGTCCCGTCGATAGAACCAGGTTAAAACTCTCCCCCGGCGCGATGCTGTGCCGATCGACAAATCCCCAAACCCTGCGAACGTCGAAATAGCTTCTCCAAATCGCGGAATCGATCGCCTTTTGCTTGGCTGCCTTGCCGAGCGCGGCGCCATCCTGCCCGATAGGGCGCCCATCGGCGGGTTTGGTCCAGGCGGCGCCGGCCGCGACGCCGCTGGCCGCGGCAATTCCCGCCGTCTTGAAGAACCCGCGCCGATCGAGTTCGCTCATCGTCATCCGGCTCCGTTGGGTCCATCGGTCGCCGCGACCTGCACGAAATGCACATGCGGCTCGGCCCATTCGATCGATTTCGGCAGTGACGG
>CAJCJC010000065.1 GCA_903970575.1 Alphaproteobacteria bacterium | reverse complement strand
CGTGAACGAGACGATGGTCAAGAACGATAGCTTCTTTGTCGCCGCCGTCTTGATTTGAAATCCGAGGGAACCCGCTTGGTCTGGAGCCATATCCTGCGATCCTGAAGGGGCCATGGTTAATAGAGCGCTTTCGCGCATCATGTACGGGTTCGCGGTCAACGCGAAGATCGAATTTGCCCTGGCCCATCGTGGACGCGGACGCGATAGCCGTGCGGCCGATATGCGCTTGGGGCAAGAACCGGGGCGAGGAATTCCCTAGTCATGCAATTCGACCGATCTTGGCGCGACACCCCGCCGGGTAACCTCTATGGGTTTCTTAACCCCGGCGCCTAAGGAGCTCTTATGTCGATCGTCATTTATGGAAGTATCGGGTCGCGCGCATCACGCTGTCTTTGGACGGCCGAGGAAACAGGGGCCGCGTATCAGTGGATTTCGATCACCACGCTAGATGGGTCGAACCGTAAACCCGATTACCTCGCCATCAACCCGTCGGGCAAGATTCCGGCGATGACCGATGGTGACGTGGTCATGACGGAATCGATGGCGATCAATCAATATATCGCCCTGAATTACGGCCAGGGCGGAGTTTGGCCCAACGATCGCGCCTCGCAGGCGCGGGTTCTCCAGTGGACGTTCTGGTCGGCGACGGAGATCGAATATTACATCGGCGCTATATTCCCGCATCTTGTCATGAAATCGGCCGCCGATCGCGATCAGGCCCTGGTCGAGCGCCTGCTGGGCGAGATGATGCCCAAATTCGCCGAGCTTGAAAGCGCGCTCGCCGGCAAGGATTACGTGCTGGGGGCGTTTACGTTGGCCGATATCAATCTCAGCGTCCAGACATTCAGTATTGTCGACCGTTTCGGGCTCGATCTGGCGCCATATCCCAACGTGAGGGCATGGACCGAAAGGTGCCGGGAGAGACCGGCGCGGCGCAAGATCGATGCGTTGGCGGTCGCGGCTAAATAGCCGGGACCCGAGCCGCCATCAGTTGCCGTCGCGCAGGCCCTTGATCAGGTCGGCGGCCTTTTCGCCGATCGCGATGCAGGGGGCGTTGGTGTTGCCGCTGGGTACGATCGGCATGATCGAGGCGTCGGCGATGCGCAGATTGTCGACGCCATGCACGCGCAGGCGGGAATCCACGACATCGTCCGCGCCCGGACCCATTCGGCAGGTGCTGGTCGGATGCCAGTTGAGTCGGCTCGTCTCCCGAAAATAGGCGAGCCATTCGGCGTCGCTTTGCACCGATGCGGTCGGCATGGTCTCGCGCTCGACCAGTTTTCGCAGCGGCGCCGTTTGGTAGACCTCCCGGACATAGCGCGCCGCCTTGATCAAGGTGCGAATGTCGCGATCGGAATCGAGCAACGAAATTCGGATATGGGGCGGCGCCAAAGGATCGCCCGAGCGCAGCGCGACGCGGCCACGCGTCTCCGGCCGCGTCAGGCTGAGAACGGTCGTCACGCCTTGCAATCCGACCGAGGCCGGACCGAAGCCCACCGGCATTGTCTGGATTTGGACGTCGGCGCTGGCGAGGGACGCATCGGTCTTGTGATAGGCCTGAAGCTGATTGGCCGGGGCCGACGCTGGCCCATCGCGCCTCAACAGCCAGCGCGCGCCGGCGGCGATGCGGCGCGGACCGTGGCGGACGGCGTCATATGTGGGGATATTCACCGAGGACGTGATGAAGGCGTTCACATGCTCGTTCATATTGGCGCCCACGCCGGGCAGCGCGTGACGGGTGACGACACCATGCTCGCGCAGCTGCGCGGGATCGCCGATGCCCGACAGCATTAGCAATTTCGGCGAGACGATGGCGCCCGCGGCCAGGACGATATCGGCGTTGGCGTGGATCGCCTGTGGCCGGCCGTCGTCGCCGATCACGTTCACGCCGACGCAGCGCGTTCCCTCCAGGATCAGGCTGGTCACCACCGCGCCGGTCCTGATGACAAGGTTGGGGCGCCGCCGGGCCGGATGAAGATAGGCGCGCGCCGCGCTGTGCCGGCCGCCGCCACGCTGCGACGCCTGGGTCAGGCCGATGCCTTCCGCGATGCCGGCGTTATAGTCCGCGACGATGGGCGTGCCCATCATGCCGAACCCCTCCAGCGCGGCGGCGGAAACGGCGCTTGGCTGATCGAAGACCCGGACATGGAGAGGGCCGTCCGCGCCGCGCGCGTCGCTCTGCGCGCCCTCCCAATGCTCCATGCGTTTGAAATAGGGCAGCATCGACGCCCAGTCCCAGCCGGGATTGCCGGCGAGCGCCCAGTCGTCGAAATCGGCCGGCAGGCCGCGCACGAAGACCATGCCGTTGATCGAACTGCCGCCGCCGATCACCCGGCCGGCGGCCCAGGTGAGCGTGCGTCTATTGAGGCTGGGGTCGGGGTCGCCCTCGAAATGCCAGTTCAGTTTGCGGCTGTTGATCGCCTCATACACGAAACCGGGGATGCGCAGGATCGGGCTCCAATCCCAGCCGCCCGCCTCCAGCAAAAGCACCCGCCGGTCGGGATCCTCGGACAGCCTGGCGGCGAGCGCGGAGCCAGCGCTTCCGGCGCCCACGATGATATGATCCCAGTCCGTCCGAGCCGCCATGCGACGCCTTTTTTCCAAGGGTTTTCGGTCGCCCAGCAACCTTGCATCGCATCAATATGAACATCGGCGAAGATTGCAAGCGGACCTGACATATCCATGCTTATGGTGGTTGGTTCGTCCTTTCAAAGGACATTCCTCCACAAGGTAGGCGATCATGGATCGGCAAGATTATTTCATCGACGGCCCCGCGGGGCCGCTTTCGGTTCGCGCCAAGGGGCTCGCGGCCAAGCCGGCCAATATCGTTATCCTGGTGCAGGGATCGAACCTGACCGGCCAATCGATGTTCGACCTGCCGTTTCCGGGCGGGGAGGGGTATTCGCTGATGGACGTCCTGGTCGCCGCCGGCTTCGGCGCGGTTACCTTCGCCATTCGTGGCTATGGCGCCTCGGCCTTGTCGGATAGCCCCTTCACCGTGACGACCGAGGCCGCGATGGACGATCTGGGCGCCGTTATCGACCATGCGATCGGGCTGGGCTGGGCGCGGCCGCATCTGCTGGGGTTTTCGTGGGGCGGCCGAATCGCGGGGCGTCTCGCGGAAACGCGCGGCGACAGCATCGACCGGCTGGTCCTCTACGATCCAGCGCGCGGCGGCCCCAATGTGGTGCTGCCGGCGCCGACGGACCCGTGGTGGATCAACTCCCCGCAATTCTATCTCGAGAAATTCGAGCCGGAATTCACCGACAAGGCGCTGCAAGAGGCGCTGGCCGCCCATGTCGTCGCCCATGATTCCCGCGCGCCCAACGGCATCAGGCTTGAGAACGCGTCGCCCGTCACGGCGATCGAGCCGGAGCGGATCGCACGGCCGACGCTGATGATCTATGGCGTAGAGGCGGCCAAGGCGATTTATATGAAAGGCGGGATGGATCGTGGGGAGTTCTTCGAGCGCCTGGCGACGCAGGACAAGGCGTTCGTGATTCTGCCCAATGGCGGGGATTTCATCCATTTTCAGCGGGGGCGATGGCGTTTTCATCGCGCGCTGATCCAGTTCCTGAAGCAGGAAAGCCGTTGATCTGAACGATTAGCCTCTCATGGCGCGCCCGGCTGGGTTAGGGTCGGCGTCATGACCGAACATCTCATCGCCAGGCTTGGCTTTATCCTTCTGATTGCGTCGCTGGTCGCGATCGCGACGCAAAGGGCGCGGTTGCCGTATAGCGTCGGCCTGGTCGCGGCGGGAATCGGCCTGTCTTTCCTGCCCAGCGGCGTGGTGCTGCCGCTGACGCCGGGGCTTGTGTTCACTGTCTTTCTGCCGCCGTTGGTGTTCGAGGCGGCGCTGCATATGCGCTGGCGGCCGTTTTGGCGCGACATGCCCCTTATTCTCATGCTCGCTTTCGCGGGCGTGGTCATCGCAGCCGGCGTTGTGGCGGCGGGCATGCACCTGTTGGCGGGCTGGCCCTGGATCAGCGCGGCGTTGTTCGGAACCCTGATCGCCGCCACCGACCCGGTTTCGGTG
>CAJCJC010000064.1 GCA_903970575.1 Alphaproteobacteria bacterium | reverse complement strand
CCGACCGCGACGCTGATGGAGAAATCGGTCATCGATATCGGCCAACCGGAGCATTCGGTGGTCACCACCTGCGCCTATTGTGGCGTCGGCTGCAGCTTCAAGGCCGAGATGCGCGGGACCGAGGTGGTCCGCATGGTTCCCTATAAGGACGGCAAGGCCAATCACGGCCATTCCTGCGTCAAGGGCCGCTTCGCCTGGGGCTACGCCACCCACCGCGACCGCATCCTGACGCCGATGATCCGGGAAAAGATCACCGATCCATGGCGCGAAGTCAGCTGGGATGAGGCGATCGGCCGGGTGGCGTCGGAATTCAAACGCATTCAGGCCCAATATGGCCGCGGCTCGGTCGGCGGCATCACCTCCTCGCGCTGCACCAACGAGGAAACCTATCTGGTGCAAAAGCTGATTCGCGGCGGCCACGGAATCGAAATCCTGCGTGCCGGCGGACGTCATTCTTATCATCGGCGCCAACCCGACCGACGCGCATCCGGTGTTCGCATCCCAGATGAAGAGGCGTCTTCGCGCCGGCGCCAAGCTGATCGTCATCGATCCCAGGCGGATCGATCTGGTGCGCATGCCCCATGTCGAGGCGGCTTACCATCTTCAACTGAAACCCGGAACCAATGTCGCGATGATCACGGCGCTGGCCCATGTCATCGTCACCGAAGGCCTTTACGACGAGGCGTTTGTCCGGTCACAATGCGAGTGGGATGAATTCCAGGATTGGGCCGAATTCGTCGCCGAGCCTCGCAACAGCCCCGAGATGGTGGCCACGATCACCGGCGTGCCAGCCGAGAACATCCGCGCCGCCGCGCGGCTTTACGCGACCGGCGGCAATGGCGCGATCTATTACGGCCTCGGCGTGACCGAGCATAGCCAGGGCACGACCATGGTGATGGGCATGGCCAACCTCGCCATGGCGACCGGCAATATCGGCCGCAACGGCGTCGGCGTAAACCCGCTGCGCGGCCAGAACAATGTCCAGGGCGCGTGCGACATGGGCTCATTCCCGCACGAACTGCCGGGTTATCGCCATATTTCGGACGACGCCACCCGCGCGATGTTCGAAACCCTGTGGGGCGTTCCACTGGATTCCGAGCCGGGCCTTCGCATCCCGAACATGCTGGACGCCGCTGTCGATGGCACATTCAAGGCGCTCTATGTCCAGGGCGAGGATATCGCTCAGTCCGATCCGGACACCAAACACGTCGTCGCCGGGCTTGAGGCGATGGAATGCGTGGTGGTCCAGGACCTCTTCCTCAACGAAACCGCGAATTTCGCCCATATCTTCCTGCCGGGTTCGACCTTCCTGGAAAAGAACGGCACCTTCACCAACGCCGAACGGCGGATCGGGCGGGTGCGCAAGGTGATGCCGTCCCGCTCCGGCATGGAGGATTGGGAGATTACGCTCGCCATCTCCAAGGCGATGGGATTCCCGATGCATTACGCGCATCCGTCCGAGATCATGGATGAAATCGCGGCTTTGACCCCGACCTTCGCCGGCGTGTCCTACGAAACGCTGGATCGTCTGGGCTCGGTGCAATGGCCCTGCAACGAAGCCGCGCCTGAGGGCACGCCGATCATGCATATTGGCGGCTTCGTGCGCGGCAAGGGTCATTTCGTCATCACCGAATACGTCGCGACCGAGGAGAAATCGACCGCGCGCTTCCCGCTGCTGCTGACCACCGGCCGCATTCTCAGCCATTACAATGTCGGCGCGCAGACCAGGCGCACCGGCAATGTCGCTTGGCACAAGGAGGATTTGCTCGAAATCCACCCGCATGACGCGGAACTTCGTGGGGTGCGCGACGGCGATTGGGTCAATCTTAAAAGCCGGTCGGGCGGCACCACGTTGCGCGCCAAGATCACCGAACGCGTCGCGCCCGGCATCGTCTACACCACCTTCCATCACCCAGAGACGCAAGCCAACGTGGTGACGACGGAATTCTCCGACTGGGCCACCAACTGCCCGGAGTACAAGGTGACGGCGGTGCAGATTTCGCCTTCCAACGGTCCTTCGGAATGGCAGGTGCATTACAATGAACTCGCCGACCACAGCCGGCGGATCGAAATCCACGCCGACGCCGCGGAATGAGCGCCCGGGCCTTGCCTTCCCCCGTCGTCCGCGTCTCGCGTCTCGCTGTCGCATCCGGCGTACCTCGCAAGGGTTTGCGCGCGGTGCCGGAGGAAAGCGCGGTCGCCTTTACCTATAATCGCATGGCCCATGCGGTCATGATGGCGACGCCCGCAGATCTTGAGGATTTCGCCATAGGCTTCAGCCTTGCCGAGCGTGTGGTGACGCGGGCCGATGAGATCAAGCAGTTGGAGATCGTCCAGCGTGAAATCGGCATCGAACTCCGTATGTGGATCGATGACAGCCGGAGCGCCGTCTATTCCGACAGGCGCCGCTATCTGGCCGGCCCCACAGGATGCGGCCTCTGCGGCATGGAAAGTCTGGAAGAGGCGGCGCGTGTGGTCCCAAATGTCGGGCAGGGGCTTC
>CAJCJC010000063.1 GCA_903970575.1 Alphaproteobacteria bacterium | reverse complement strand
CCCCCGTCGCGCGACAGCACTTCGAGCCCGCCGATATCGTCCTGCCACAAAAGCGTCACGCAGCCAAAATCCGTATGATCGGCGACGCCGAACTGATCCGCCCCCAAGGCGGCCGGTTGCGGGGGATAGTAGATCAGCTGCGTGCGCTGCAGCCGCTTGGCGTAGCGCGCCCGGAAGAAATCCGCCGACTGTCCCAGGCTAACGGCGACCGCGCCAAGCAGCGCGGCGCCGCATTTGGCCATGGCGTCGTAATACGCCGTCATCGCGGGTTTTAGACTTGGCTGCTCGGCCGGCCAGTTGTTCGGGCCGCGCAGCGGCTCGCCGGCGGCGACATCCGGGTCGCTCTCCGGCAACTCCAGGCCCATGGTGAAGAATTCCTTATAATCCGGCCGGGCGGCCCCATACATCACGGCGTCGCCAAGCGCGCTGAACCCGCGATGATACCGGTTGATCGCGGCGCGGTTCTTCACGTCCGCCGGCAGGTGGAAAAAGGTCTTCGCCTCGTCCACCAACGTGGCGATCGTCGCCTCGGGCACGCCATGATTGGCTATATAGAAGAACCCTATTTCGGTGCAGGCGGCGTATATTGCGCGCGCGACACTATCCAGAGCATGCCCCTCGCCGGCGATGAGACCACCGATATCGATAATCGGAATGCCGTCGGTCGACATGCGCGCCTCCAAATCCTCTGTCATTTTCCCTGACTGTGCTACAAGCCCCGCTTTTTGGCGAGACCACCATCCTCCATGCGCGTAGATCTGTTCGATTTCGAGCTTCCGCCGGACCGGATCGCCCAGCGGCCCGTCGCGCCGCGCGACGCCGCGCGCCTGCTACATGTGACGCGGGATCGACTAGTCGATGGCGTCGTGCGGGACCTGCCGGTCCTCCTGCGGCCCGGCGACCTGCTGGTGTTCAACGACACCAAGGTTATCCCGGCCCGGCTGAGCGGGCGGCGGGGCGACGCGAAAATCTGGGTCACGCTGCACCAGAATCTCGCGCCGGATAGCTGGCGCGTTTTCGCCAAGCCGGGCAAGCGGTTGCGGGCCGGTGACGTGATCGCCTTCGCGGGGGATTTTAGCGCAGAGGTCATCGAAAAGGGCGCGCAGGGCGATGTCGTCCTGCGGTTCGACCGCGGCGGCGGCGATTTGATGGCGGCGCTCAGGGCTCATGGCGCGATGCCGCTGCCGCCCTATATTCGGGGCGGAATCGCCGATTTCAGCGACGCCTCGGATTACCAGACGCTTTTCGCCGCGCGCGAAGGGGCCGTGGCCGCGCCGACGGCGTCGCTGCATTTCACGCCCGAACTCATGGACGCGCTGGCCGCGCGCGACATCGGTTCGGCGATGCTGACGCTCCATGTGGGCGCGGGCACCTTCCTGCCGGTCAAGGCCGACGATACGGCGGACCATGTCATGCATGCGGAAATCGGCGTGCTGACCGAGGAGACGGCCGTGCGAATCAACCGGGCGCGCCAAGCGGGCGGCCGGATCGTCGCCGTGGGGACCACCAGCCTGCGCCTGCTCGAAAGCGCCGCCGATGACGCCGGGATTTTGCACCCTTTCGCGGATGCGACGTCGATTTTCATTACGCCGGGATACAGGTTCAAGGCGGTGGATATGCTGCTGACCAATTTTCACCTGCCGCGCTCGACCCTGTTCATGCTGGTCTCGGCCTTCGCCGGTCTGGATCGCATGAAAGACGCGTATCGCCACGCCATCGCCTCGAATTACCGCTTCTACTCCTATGGCGATTGTTGCCTGCTGAAGCCCACGCATGTCTGAGTTTGGCTTCACCTTGCTCGCCGCCGACGGCGCCGCCCGGCGCGGGCGGATCGCGACGGCGCATGGAACGGTGGAGACGCCGGCCTTCATGCCGGTCGGCACGGCCGGAACGGTGAAGGGCATGCTGCCGGGCGCGGTCGCGGAGACCGGCGCGGAAATCCTGCTCGGCAACACCTATCATCTCATGCTGCGTCCAGGGGCGGAACGGGTCGAGCGGTTGGGCGGCCTGCACCGGATGATGGGGTGGAATCGCCCGATCCTGACCGATTCCGGCGGTTTCCAGGTCATGTCGCTGACGGGCTTGCGCAAGCTGACCGAGGACGCGGTAATCTTCCGCTCCCATATCGATGGGTCCGAGCATGTGTTATCGCCCGAGCGCTCGATCGAGATCCAGCGCATGCTCGACGCCGACATCACCATGGCGCTGGACGAATGCACGCCCCACCCGGCCACACGGGAGCAGACAGCGGCGTCGCTTGCGCTCTCGATGCGCTGGGCCGCGCGGTCGAAATCCGCGTTCACGCGCCGCCCCGGCTATGGGTTGTTCGGCATCGTGCAGGGCGGCGTCTATCTCGATCTGCGGAGCCAGTCGGTCGCGGACCTGACCGAAATCGGCTTCGATGGCTACGCCATAGGCGGCCTCGCGGTCGGCGAGGGGCAGGAGACGATGTTCGCCGTGCTGGACCATACCGCGCCGCTGCTGCCCGCGGATCGGCCGCGATATTTGATGGGCGTCGGAACGCCGGCCGATCTGGTGGGCGCGGCGATGCGTGGAATCGACATGTTCGATTGCGTGATGCCAACCCGCTCCGGCCGCACCGGCCAGGCCTTCACGCGGCGCGGCAAGCTCAACATCCGCAACGCCCGCCATCAGGACGACCCGCGCCCGCTTGACGCCGATTGCCGCTGCCCCGCCTGCCGCCAGTTCGGCCGCGCCTATCTCCACCATCTGCATAGGGCGGAAGAGATGCTGGGGCCGATCCTGCTGACCTGGCATAATTTGACCTATTATCAGGATTTGATGGCCGGCCTGCGGGCGGCGATCGAGGACGGCCGTCTGGCGGAGTTCGCCGTGGCGTTCGCGGCCGAGCAAGGGCTGGGGGATATCGAACGCCTGTAAATTCCTTTAACTTCCGCGATGACGATCTTAGGAAAGCGCCTTGACCGAAACCCTTTATCCCAACCTGACCCAGCTTGGCCGCGCTGCCGGCGTGCCCGCGTCGCCAGACGCGGCGGTGCTGGAGACGGTGCCGAATCCGGAACCGGGGATGACCTATCTGGTGCGCTTCACCGCGCCGGAATTCACGTCCCTCTGCCCGCTGACCGGCCAGCCGGATTTCGCGCATCTGGTGATCGATTACGCGCCCGGCGCGGTGCTGGTGGAAAGCAAATCGCTAAAGCTCTATCTGGCTTCATTTCGTAACCACGGCGCTTTCCATGAGGCCTGCACGCTCGCCATCGCTCGCCGGCTGATCGCCGAGATCGCGCCGGTGTGGCTGCGGATCGGCGGCTATTGGTATCCGCGCGGCGGCATCCCGATCGACGTGTTCTACCAAACCGGGCCCGCGCCGGAGGGGCTGTGGTTGCCAGACCAAGGCGTGGCCCCCTATCGCGGCCGTGGTTGATCCGGAAAACCCGGATGGTCTGAAGGCCCGCATTGTCGAACAGGCCCGGGCGCTTGGGTTCGACGCCGTGCGCATCGCCAAGGCGGAGCTTGCGCCAGCGATAGGGGAAGGCCTCGATGCCTATCTCGATTCCGGCCGCCAGGGCGACATGGCCTGGCTCGCGCGCGACCGGGATCGGCGTCGCGATCCGCGTGGCCTGTGGCCGGAGGCGCGCTCGGTGATCGTGCTGGGGGTCAATTACGGCCCCGACGCCGATCCGCTGGAGGTGCTGGGGCGCCCCGATCGTGGGGCGATCTCCGTCTACGCCGCAGGCAAGGATTATCATGACATCATCAAGCGCCGTCTGAAGGCGCTGGGCCGCTGGCTCGCCGCCGAAACCGGGCAGCCGCTCAAGGTGTTCGTCGACACCGCGCCCGTGATGGAAAAGCCCTTGGCTCAGTCCGCCGGCCTCGGCTGGCAGGGTAAGCACACCAATCTGGTGTCGCGTGAATTTGGCTCCTGGCTGTTCCTGGGTGAAATCTTCACCGCCTGCGCATTGCCGCCGGACCTGCCCGAGACCGACCATTGCGGGACTTGCGACGCTTGCCAGACGATCTGCCCCACCGCCGCCTTCCCCGCCCCTTATCAACTCGACGCCCGCCGCTGCATCTCCTACCTCACCATCGAGCATAAAGGTCCGATCCCGCTCGAATTTCGCGCCGCCATGGGCAACCGCATCTATGGCTGCGACGATTGCCTGGCCGTCTGCCCCTGGAACAAGTTCGCGTCCCAAACCGCCGAAATGGCTTTCCACCCGCGCGCCGAGCTGACCGCGCCCAGGCTCGCCGATCTGGCGATGCTGGACGACGCGGCGTTCCGCACTCTGTTCGCCGGCTCCCCCATCAAGCGCATCGGCCGCGACCGTTTCGTGCGGAACGTCCTGATCGCTATCGGCAATAGCGGGGCTGCGGAACTGGCGGGCGTCGCCGAGAGCTTGCTGGACGATAACTCGCCGCTGGTGCGGGGTATGGCGGTGTGGGTTCTGTCCAGGCTCGCGCCGCGGCGTTTGGCAATCACCTTGGAGCGTCGCGATAGAGAGAAGGATGAGAATGTCCTCGCGGAGTGGCGCGACGTCACCTGAAGACTCCATCGATCAATCGA
>CAJCJC010000062.1 GCA_903970575.1 Alphaproteobacteria bacterium | reverse complement strand
GCCGCCGCCACCGCGGCATCGGTGTTGGCTGAGACCTGCCCGTCCAGCGCCTGCCGGACGAGGGCATCGCTGACCGGCCCGGCCTTGGCCGGGTCCGACGGGTCGAGCGGCAGATGCCCGCCGCCGAACGCGGTCGCGAAGGACAGTCTGCGCGCCAACCCGTCGGGGCTCAGCCACGCCGCCTCCGTCATCTTGTAACCGTCCGGCGTCTCATACCCATAAATAGGCATGCCGAGCTGCTGCGCGTTATTCACCAGCGGCTGCGCGTTCTCGATCGGCTCGCCGCTCGCACGCACCGCCGAGACGACATATTCCTGGGGAGTCTTGAACTTGACCGCGCCTTGGGCCCAGAAGGCCGGGTTCTCGATCATCGCGCGATAAACCGCCATCAGGTCGCCGCCGGAACTGAGATAGGCGTTGGCCATCGCCGCCACCAGCGCCGGATCGGGATCGTCCGACACGAAATACTGCGCCAATTGATAGCTGAGATGGTAAGCGGTTTTCGGGCTGGCGGCGAGAACGCCGAGCGCCGCCTCGATCTCGGACGGCCCGTTGCCGGGAACCCTATAACCCAGAAATACTTTCTCGCCATAGTCGTGACGGTTCTGGTCGAAGACGAAACTGTCGTCACCCGGCTGGCCCTTCCTGTCGCCACGCTGCTTCAGGCCCCATCCGGTCAGAACGCGGGCAAGCTCCGTGACGTCGGTCTGGGTATAGCCGCCATCGACGCCGAGCGTGTGCAGCTCCATCAGTTCGCGGGCGTAGTTCTCGTTGAGCCCGTCTTCCTTGCCGCGCGCGCCGGGGCTGCCAGGGGCCGTGTTCTGCCAGTTATCGAGATAGAACAGCATCGCCGGATGACGGGCCGTCGCCTCCAGCATGTCGCGGAAGCGGCCGAAGACATAAGGCCGGATGGCGGTATTCTCGAACGACCCGACCCAGATCCGGTCCAGCCCCTTGCCCGAGAAGACGTTGAAATGATTGTACCAGAAATTGACGAGCACTTCCTGGAATTGCCGGCTGCTTTCGACATCGCGCAGCATATGGGCGGTTTGCGCCTGGGTGATCACTTCCTTGGCCAGATCGTCCGAAGCCTTCTTGGCGTCCGGATCCGCCTTGGCGCCACGCCTCAGCGATTGGTAACGCAGGTAGACGGTGGATGGCGGTTCGTTCAGCGTTTGCAAACTGGCGAGCTGCGCGGCCAGGACCGGGTTTTCCGGAATGCGCGCCGGCGTCAATTGATCGGTTATCCAGCGGTCGACGCCCATCGCCCGTATCTGGTCGAGCTCGCCGGGCGTGGCGCCGAAACCCAGGCGATCCGCGGCGCGCAAAGCAGGGTCTCCGGTCGCCGCGTTCGGAGGAAGAAGCACCAGCTTCTGCGGCGGCGGCAATGACGCGGACGGCCCAGCAGTATGACAGCCGGCGAGCAACGCGGACATCGCCAGCACTGCGATGCTTCGGGACTTGCGGCTGGCGACCGCGTTACGGCGAGAGTTGTTGTTCATACCCCTTCCACGCGGCTTAGTCATTAACCCGGCGGTTATGGACAGGATTTAATAATTATTCGTAAATATATAAGCACCAGCCAAAGTAGAAAACTTTCAGCAAAAATGAATTTTTTTTAAGTTCGTGCGGATGCTCACGTAAGCATAGCGCCGTCGCAAATGCTCTCACGGACATTACGACGAATTAACGTGTGACGATGGCTCGATTCACGCCTTTCGTGCGTTTAACGCTTAACGGCCGCGATATGCGTCGGCCAAAATCCATCCGAGGCGTAAAATGCTCCGCTATCTCTCTTCAGCCCCCATTATTCTGGGCCTCGCCGTCGCTGCTCCCATGATCGTCATAACCGCGACTCCCGCTAGCGCGCAGCTTGCGATCGGGGTCTCGGTCCGCATCGCGCCGCCGGCGCTTCCCGTTTACGTCCAGCCGCCGCTGCCGGCCCCCGGTTATATATGGACGCCCGGCTATTGGGCCTATGGCGACGACGGCTATTACTGGGTGCCGGGGACCTGGGTCGAGCCGCCGCAGCCGGACGTCTATTGGACCCCGGCCTGGTGGGGCTGGAATGACGGCGTTTACGCCTTTCACCCCGGCTATTGGGGACCCCATGTCGGTTTCTACGGCGGCATCGACTATGGCTTCGGCTATAACGGCTTCGGGTTTTTTGGCGGCCATTGGGACCATGGCGGCTTCGCTTATAACGAGAACGTCAACAATTTCGGCGGGACGCACGTCACCAACGTCTATCGCGAGAACGTAACCAACAATACGGTGAACCGGGTCAGCTTCAACGGCGGCCAGGGCGGCATCAACGCGCGCCCGACCGCGGATCAGGAAGCCGCCGAGCATGAACAGCATATTCAACCCACCGCGGCGCAGGCCCAACATTTCGACGCGGCCAAGGGAAATCCAGCGCTGCATTACGCCAAAAACCATGGCAATCCGGCGATAGCCGCCACCCCGCGCCCCGGCGCGTTCAACGAACCGGGCGTGTCGCATGCAGGGCCAGCGGCCCATGAGGCGCAAGGCGCGCCTCGCCAAGCCGCCGCGCATGCCGCTCCCCATGCCGCTCCGGCCCACGCTGCTCCGCATCCCACCGCCGCGCGGGCCGCGCCGCGCGCCGCCCCGCATCCCGCGCCAGCTCGGGCCGCGCCTCATCCGGCGGCGGCTCGCCCCGCCCCTCACCCCGCGCCGGCGGCCCATAAGGAAGAAGAGCATCGTTAGACCCGTCGCCTGAGAAGCGCCCTTGTGGCGGAGCGAACCGGAAGGCTAGGGTGAAAATCCTACCTTCCGGGATCGCCTATGAATTTCACCCTAGATCAGGTTCGTCTTAGAAAAATCGCGTCGCCGCCAATAATCCGCGCATCCAAAAATTGATGCTGGAGAGGTGTATCGGATCGACGCGCGGCGGCGCGCTTACGGGATTCCTGGCTCTATCCATCATCGCCTTGCTGCCGATCGTGGCGTGCGCGCTTCCGCCCATTCTCGACTACCCCAATCACATGGCGCGGATGCATATTCTGGCGTCCTCGCCTTTGAACGCCGATTTGGCGCGCTATTACAAAATCGCCTGGTCGCCGATCCCGGATTTGGCGGCGGATTCCATCGTTCCGTTACTGGCGCGCATCATGCCGGTTATGATCGCCATGCGCGTTTTCCTGGCGATCGTCCTGATCGCGCTCGCTGGCGGCGCGATTATGCTCAACAGGGTCGCATACCAGCGTTGGTCGCCGTGGCCGCTGACGGCTTTCCTTCTGCTCTATAATCGGATGCTCCTATGGGGGTTCATCAATTATCTGGCCGGCCTGGCGCTGGCGTTATGGGCGCTCGCCGCGTGGCTTCTTCTGGAGCGACGGCCGTTTGCGGTACGGCTCGCGGCGGGATTGGGGCTGTCCACCATCATTTATCTGGCGCATCTGGCGGCTTTCGGTTGCTACGCGCTGGCTGTTTTGGCGCTGGCCGCCGTCCCCTTTGACGGCGCGCGCGTCACGACAGGCGCGCGCCTCAAGCGGCTGCTGAGCGCGGCCGTGACTTTGACCCCACCCGTCATCCTGTTCCTGATATCGCCCACCTCGGGAGCCCCAGCGTCGATCGCTTACGGCAACCCCCTGCGCAAGCTGGATTTGCCGGTTTCGATCTTCGACGATTACAGCCGCGTATTCGACGGTGCGACTTTCGCCGTTCTGCTCATCGCCGTTATCGTCGGTCTCGCCCGCGGCGGTATTCGCGTGCATCGACATCTGCGCTGGTGCGTCGCCGCGATTATAGCCGCCTTCCTGTTGCTGCCAAGCCAGTTCCTGAGCGCATCCGGAATCGACCACCGGCTTCCGATCGCCATCGCGTTTCTGTTCGTGGCTTCGAGCGATTGGTCGGCGATCGACCCATGGCGGCGAAAGATTATCGCTGTCGCGCTGCTGGCTCTCTTTATCGTCCGGATGGCTGTCGTGCTGGATGTCTGGATACAGGCCGACCGGGAATACGCGCGCCTGCTTCCGGCGTTCGATGCGATAGCGCCGGGAGCCGCCGTCGCGGTCGCGGCTCCGGCCGAGGCGGTTCAGGCCGGGGGCATCCCACTGTTGCATTTTCCAACGATAGCGGTGATCAAGCGCGACGCCTTCGCGCCATCGCTGTTCGCCGCCCCTTATCAACAGCCGGTGCGCTTTACCCCCTATGCCGCGCGCCTGGCGGCCAAGGACCCGCCCGACCTGGTGTGGCGGCTTCTGAGCCAGGACAAGCCGGTCAACCTTGCCGGATATGACGATTTGATGATCATCGACCCGCCGGACAACCTCGACATCGGCAAGCTGCCGGGCATGATTCTCTTCTCGGACCCACGCTTGATTCTCGTCAGGTTGACGCCACAAATGGCGGAGCCGGAGCGATGAATTTGTGGCCGTGGACCACCGCGCCCGCGCTGCTGGAAACCTTTTTGCCCAGCGCCCTTCAGGCCGAGGGGCTCGCAGCCATATTGGTCGCCGGACTCGTCATGCTGCTTCTCGGACGCGGCGTGCTCGGGCCGCGCATCGTTCCGGAAGTGGCGATGGTCGCCGGCTGGGGCATCGTCTGCCTGGTGCTGACGCTCTGGGGCGTCCGATTGACCGAGTCCATGCGCCTGCCGGCCGCGGGACTGGTGGCCGCGGCGGCGGTGGCGGCCTTCACGCCCAGAGGTCGCCTCTCCTCGGCTGACCTGACCGCGATCGGCCGATTGTTGCTGTTGGCCATCCCGCTGCTCGCGGTTTTCGCCGCGGCCGATCCTTCGCAGCCGGACACCTTCACAAATCAATTACCGAACGCCGCCTATCTGTATGATTACGGCCAATTTCCGGGGACCGACAGGCCGCCGATCATCGCCGTCTGGCCGGCCTTTCCCTATAATCTGCAACTGGCCGCGTTCTTGCCGGCCCTGCTGGTTCCGGCGTTCCCGCCCAACGTTCTGACGCATGCGAACCTGCTGCTTCAGCTCGCCTTCGCGCTGCTGCTCGCGCGGGGCATGCGGGGCGCGCACAGCACGGGGGACGCCGCGCCGTCCTGGGCCAGCATTGGCGCGGCGTTGCTGCTGACCACCCTCCTCAATCCTGGCTTCAATCCCAAGATACAGTTCAGCGGCTATGGCGATCCCGCGATCGCGGTGGCGCTCGCCTTCGCCGCCTGGCAGGCGGAACGCATTTTGGCGGCGCTGTCCCAGGATCGGCCGGCGGTGGACGAACGCCTGAGCTTCGCGCTGGTGCTGCTCGCAGGCGCGGCGATCAAGCAGGTGAGCATATTCCTGATGGCGAGCGTGGTCGCCGTCGCGTTCCTGGTGGGCGCGTTCGACCGCCGCGTCGGGTTCAAGTGCGCCCTCGCCTATCTGGCGCCGGCATTCCTTCCGGCGGCGCTTCTGGTGGCGGTCTGGCGATTTTACGTCACGACCCATTTCACGCCCGACGCCGAATTAAGCTTGCTGCCGATGTCGGAATGGAATTTCGCGACTCTGCCCGCGATCTTCATGAACATGGGTCTGCGGGTATGGGAGCGGGCGCCATTCTTCATACTGCTCTACGGCGTCTGCCTGGCGGCCATACCGCTGGCCGCCAGGCGGGGCCTGACGCCGGCCATCCGTCTGTTCCTGCTGACATTGGGCGTGACGCTCGCCTATACGGGCTTCCTGGCCTTTACCTACGTCGCCCATTTTCCGGGGGAGATCGGCGCGTCCGCCCATTCGTTCTTTCGCTATAATACTCATCTCGGGCTGTTGGCCACGCTGGCCATCGTGAGCTTCGCGCGTGAGAGCTGGCTAAGACGCGGAGCGCCCAGCCTCGGTCCCGGATGGAACGCGATTGGGATCGGCGCGATCGTGCTGGCGCTGGCGAGCCCAATCCTGGCCGCGGGTTGGATCCGATACGACACGCGCCAGCCGCAGAAGCTGGTTTGGAAGCTTGCGCAATTCGCCGCGCCGTTCTTTCTGGACGACGACCATATCGCCTTGCTGTTGCCGGGCGATAACGGGAGCGTGGCCGCGATGCTGCGGGTCGCGATCGCGATCACGCCGCCGCGTCATACGCTGACGGATTTCGACAATGCTTCCGTCGCGAACATGGCGGCTCTCGACGAAGCGCGCGAACGGGGGAACCGCTACGCGCTGATAAGCTGCGTGCCGGCCGCATTGGCGGCGTCGCCGCTGGGCCAAAGCCTGAAACTGGAGGCGGGCAAGGCGGTTTTGCTGTCCAGGAATGGCGCGACATGGTCGTTGCTTGCGATCCACGCATGGCCGGCGGCTCTTCCACCGGAGAAAAACTGGACCGCGGAGTTGTCGCCGGGACCGTTCTGCCGCTAACCGGACCGGTAATGGTTAGGCGGCAATGACGTGTACGGCGCCCAGCCACTGATCCAAATCAGCCAGGGCGCGGGCCGTATAAATTTTCTTCCGGTCGCGGCCCTTGGGCAGCTTGCCTTCGGGGACGGGAAACAGACCGAAATTGACGTTCATCGGCTGGAAACTCTCAGCCGCAGCGCCGGACGTGATATGCGCCAGCAAGGCGCCCATCGCCGTTGTCGGCGGTGGCGGAGACGGTTCGCGCCCCGCAAGCCGCGCGAGCGCGAAGCGCCCCGCCAAAAGGCCGATGGCGGCGCTTTCTACATAGCCCTCGCAACCGGTCACCTGCCCGGCGAAGCTGATATCGGGCCGCGATTTCAGTCGAAGACTGCCGTCCAGGACGCGGGGAGAATTCAGGAAAGTGTTGCGATGAAGGCCGCCCAACCGGGCGAATTCGGCGTTTTCGAGCCCCGGTATGCGCCGGAATATCTCGATTTGCGCCGCATGCTTCAGCTTGGTCTGAAAGCCGACCATATTATAGAGCGTGCCCAAGGCGTTATCCTGCCGAAGCTGAACCACGGCGTAAGGCCAGCGGCCCGTGCGCGGATCGTCCAGCCCGACGCCCTTCATCGGGCCATAGCGCAGCGTTTCGACGCCGCGCGCCGCCATGATTTCGATCGGCAGGCAGCCCTCGAAATAGGGCGTATCCTTCTCCCAATCCTTGAACTCGGTCTTTTCGCCGGCGATCAGCGCCGCGATGAAATCATGGTACTGGTCGCGGTCGAGCGGGCAGTTGATGTAATCCGCCTTGCCGCCGCCTGGGCCTTCCTTGTCATAGCGGGACTGCATCCAGCAAATCCCGAAATCGATCGAGTCCCGATAGACGATGGGCGCGATGGCGTCGAAGAAGGCCAGCGAGTCCTCGCCGGTCTCGGCCCGGATCGCCTCGGCCAGGGCGGGCGAGGTGAGCGGGCCGGTCGCGACGATGGTCCGGCCCCATTCGGCGGGCGGCAGGCCGGATACCTCCTCGCGCCGTATCTCGACCAGTTTATGGCTGGCGAGCGCCTGGGTGATGTCGGCCGCGAACGCATCCCGGTCGACCGCGAGCGCGCTGCCCGCCGGCAATTTGCGCCGGTCCGCCGCGGCCAGGATCAGCGAGCCCGCGCGCCGCATCTCCTCATGCAGCAGGCCGACGGCGTTGTAC
>CAJCJC010000061.1 GCA_903970575.1 Alphaproteobacteria bacterium | reverse complement strand
CGCCTTGGTTGCGGCGTTCGGCCTTGGCGAGGCGTCGGTCTTCGAAGGGCTTGCCTCGCTCGGCTGGTCCGCGGACGGCTGAGCGTGGGAGATCGCCGGATGAAGCAAAAGACACCCAACCCCGACGATCAAAGCCGCGCGGCTCGTCAACAGATTCAATTTCAAGACGGGGAACTCGGTCAAACAATAATGCCTTCAGCCAGTTGGCGCATAAGCAGCCAACGCTACGCGTATTTCGGTCCAACGAAAAGGCCACCGGCGCGTGTCGAGGGCCCGCGCGCCAAATTAGCGCGCCGGAGTCGCTATCGGCCTAATCCAATAACGCCAGAGGCGTTCCTCACCCGGCGCAAGCGCGACAAGGCCCGGCTTATCGGCGAATTCGCCACTGAAACCCTTGGGACTCGCCAATCCCCGCCATGGCTCAAGGCAGATAAACGGGGCGGCCGCGGGCTTGCTCCAGACGCCGAGATACGGGAAATCGGCAAAGCCAAGCTCGATCCCGGGGCCGCGTGGCGCGCCATAAACCAGCCGGCGGCTCAGCGGGCGATCGAAAATCAGCGCGTCGTCCTGGAAAAGCCCATCATGGAGCCGAAGCGTGCGGCCCTCCACAGGCGTCGGAATCGGCCCGGGCGCGATCAGGCCGCGCTCGAGACGCCGGATCGGAGCCGTTTCGGGCCCGTCGAACTCAATGATATGGGCATCGCGCGCGCAATCCCCAAGCGGCCAGCGAAAGGCCGGATGCGCGCCCAGGCTCGCGTAAAGCGGCGTCGGCGCGGGATTGCGGAGTTTGAAAGCGCAGGCGATCCTATCGACCTCCAGCGCCCACCTGATCGTCAAGGAGAAGGCGAAAGGGTATTGCTTGCGCGTCTCGTCGCTATCCGTCAGCCGGAAGGCGCAAGAATCGGTGGCTTCCTCAACGATTTCGCACATGCTGTGACGCAGGAAGCCATGCTGCTTCATGGGATAGCGGCGACCTTGGTGGACGAGCATATCGCCGGAAAGCGCGCCCACGATCGGAAACAGGTTCGGCGCATGCCAAGCCCATATCGCGGGATCGGCGGACCAAATCACATTATCGCCGCTGGCCGGGATGAGAGATTGCAGCTCCGCGCCCCGGGCCGAAATCGCGGCTGAAAGATGGGCGTTGCGGATGGTCAGCACGATGGCCATTCGCAACGCCCTTTCATCGTCTTGCGCTAATGAGCCGTGGCCTTTGAAGCGCCGATGCCAGTTTCGGACCTGATCAATTGGGCGTCGAAAGCGGCGGCCGCCGCCTTCCCTTCCGCGCTTTTGTCCGTGATCGAGACCAGCCACGTCACCAAAAAGGCGAGCGGCATCGAGAAGATAGCCGGCGAACTGTATGGGAAGATCGCCGTCTTGTTACCGATGATGGTGACCCAGATGCCCGGGCTCAGCACCGTGAGAACGACCGCGGTGACAAGACCCAGTACGCCGCCGGCGACCGCCCCCCGGGCCGTCAGCCCCTTCCAGTACATCGACAGGAAAAGCGGCGGAAAATTCGCGCTCGCGGCGACTGCGAAGGCGAGCCCCACCATATAGGCGACGTTCTCCTTTTCGAAGGCGATGCCGAGCACGATCGCCAGGATGCCCAAGGCGATCGTGGCGACGCGGGAGACCAGAACTTCCTGCTTTTCATCGACGCGCCCATGTCGAAAGACATTGGCGTAAAGATCATGCGAGACCGCCGTGGCGCCCGACAACGTCAGCCCCGACACGACCGCGAGGATCGTGGCGAAGGCCACCGCCGAAATGAACCCCATGGCGATATTGCCGCCGACAGCATGCGCCAACAGCACCGCCGCCATGTTGCCGCCGCCGCGAAGGGCGCCCTTGGCGTCCAGATATTGCGGATCGGTCGACACAAGCACGATTGCGCCGAAACCGATGATGAAAGTCAGCAGGTAGAAATATCCGATGAAGCTGGTGGCGTAGATGACGGATTTGCGCGCTTCCTTGGCGTCGGCCACCGTGAAGAAGCGCATCAGGATATGCGGCAGCCCGGCCGTGCCGAACATCAACGCCATGCCGAGCGAGATGGCGGAAATGGGATCGGCCACCAGCGGACCCGGCCGCATGACCGCGAGATGCTTGGGGCTGACCTCGACCGCCTTGGCGAACAGCGCCTCGGTGTTGAAGCCAAAATGGATCAGCACCATGAGCGCGATATAGCTGGCGCCGAGCAGCAGAAGGGTCGCCTTGATGATCTGCACCCAGGTGGTGGCGAGCATGCCGCCAAAGGTCACGTAGAGGATCATGAGGATGCCGACGATTATGACCGCGTAGGCGTAATCGAGGCCGAACAGCAATTTGATGAGCTGCCCCGCGCCAACCATCTGGGCGATGAGATAAAGCGCCACGACAACAAGGGTTCCGGCGGCGGACATCGCCCGGGTCGGTCCGCGGGCGAGACGGTAGGATACGACATCGGCGAAATTGTAGCGTCCGAGATTGCGCAGCCGCTCCGCCATCAGGAACATGATGATCGGCCAGCCGACCAGGAAGCCAATCGAATAGATGAGGCCGTCATAGCCGGAGGAGTAGACCATCGCGGCGATGCCGAGGAACGACGCGGCCGACATGAAATCGCCGGCGATGGCGAGGCCGTTCTGCAGGCCGGTGATGTCGCCGCCGGC
Organism: Alphaproteobacteria bacterium; assembly: GCA_903970575.1. GTDB lineage: Bacteria > Pseudomonadota > Alphaproteobacteria > BOG-932 > Roseiterribacteraceae > BOG-932. The sequence goes on along the minus strand of CAJCJC010000061.1, from coordinate 2,929 downwards.
GGTATAGAACTGGGCGCGCGATTTTGTGCGCTGAGAAGCCCAATAGGTGATGCCGAGCGTGACAAGGACGAAGCCGACGAACATGGCGATGGCCGCCCAATTCGGACCGTCCGACCCTGGCTGTCCCGCGACGGCGGCGAAGGCGCCCGAAGCGGATAAGGCGACGATTCCGGCCGCGAGGCCGTTGACGATCAGGCGCCTCATTGCACTTCCTCCGCGATGCGGCGGGTCAGGCGATCGAACTCGCCATTCGCGCGCCAAACATAAATTCCGGTCAAAACGATCGCGCTGAGGATCACGAAGATCCCGATCGGGATCGCGATCGAGGTCACGTCCCCGCTGGCGATCGGCTCGGCCAGAACGCCAGGCTCGAAGGCGACAAAGTAAATATAGGTGTAATAAATCACCAGCATAATCACAGTCAGAATCCAACTGAACGCGCCGCGTTTGCGTTTAAGCTCGATATAGCTTGGGTTGGCGCGAATTCGCGCGATCATCGCGTCGTCCATATATCCCTCCCTGGGCGTTATCCGCCTGAAACCGCTTGTTAAGGCATCGCGTGCGAATTTCAGCATAAGGGGCGGCCGGGGCCGGTACAATGGATTTCCGGAGGGCGGCAGGACAAAATCGATCAAATGTTTATTCGCCGTCGGGGAGGGCGAATCGGGTCACATATTGGGATAATTCGGACCGCCGCCGCCTTCCGGGACGACCCAGTTGATATTTTGCTCAGGTTCCTTGATGTCGCAGGTTTTACAGTGGACGCAGTTTTGGGCGTTGATCTGGAATCGCGGGTTCCCGCCCGCATCGTCGCGAACGATCTCATAGACGCCGGCCGGGCAGTAACGCTGCGCCGGCTCGTCGTAGAGCGGGAGATTGACCCGAATTGGAATGCTCGGGTCGGTCAGTTTCAGATGGGCCGGCTGGTTCTCTTCATGGTTGGTGTTGGAGATGAACACAGAGGATAGCTTGTCGAAACTGACCACGCCGTCGGGCCTGGGGTAGACGATTTTTTTGCTGTCCGACGCTTTTTTCAGGCTTTCATGGTCGGCCTTGCGGTGCCTGAGCGTCCAGGGCGTGAGCATGCCGAGCCCCAGCGACTCGAGCCACATATAGGCGCCGCTCATCAATGTCCCGAGCAAAAGGCCGAAGCGCAGGCTGGGTTTTACATTGCGGACCTTACGCAAATCCTCCCATACGAAAGACGCCTTCAGCGCCTTCGGATAGGCGACGATCTCGTCCCCCCCTTCCCCGCCCTGGGCCAGATGCGCGAATACGGCCTCGGCCGCGAGCATGCCGGACTTCATGGCGTTATGACTGCCCTTGATGCGCGGCACGTTGACGAAGCCCGCGGCGCAGCCGATCAGCGCGCCACCGGGGAAAACGAGCTTGGGAATCGATTGCAGCCCGCCCTCGGATATAGCACGGGCGCCATAGGAAACGCGCTTTCCGCCCTCGAAAAGAGGCCTGATGTCCGGATGCTCCTTAAAGCGCTGAAACTCGTCGAACGGCGAGAGATGCGGGTTGGCGTAGTTGAGATGGACAACGAAACCGACCGCGACCTGGTTATCCTCCAGATGATAGATGAACGAGCCGCCGCCGGTTTTGTTATCGAGCGGCCAGCCTTGGGTATGCATGACGGAGCCAAGCTTGTGCTTGGCGGGGTCGACAACCCAAAGCTCCTTGAGACCGATGCCGAATTTCTGGGGCTCGACGCCATCCCGCAGGCCGTAGCGCGCGAAGAGCGTCTTGGTGAGCGAACCGCGCGCGCCCTCCGCGAATAGCGTGTATTTGGCGCGGAGTTCGACGCCCGGCGTATAATGGTCCGTCTTCTCGCCGTCCTTGGCGATGCCCATGTCGCCGGTGGCCACGCCCGCGACGGCGCCCTTGTCATCGTACAGCACCTCCGCGCCGGCGAACCCGGCGTAGATTTCCACGCCCAAGGCCTCGGCCTCGGTTCCGAGCCAGCGGCACAGATTGCCCAGGCTCACGATATAATTGCCGTGATTGCTCATCAGCGGCGGCAGCAGGAAACTAGGAATGCCGATCTTCGCGACCGGCGTCAGGAAGGCGAAGCGGTCCTCGGTGACCGGCGTGTGGATGGGCGCGCCCTTTTCCTTCCAATCGGGAATCAGCTCATTAATCGCAATCGGGTCTATGACCGCGCCGGACAGGATATGGGCGCCGATTTCCGAGCCCTTTTCGATGACGCAAACCGAAACCTCGCGACCTTCGCTTTCGGCCAGCTGCTTCAGGCGGATCGCCGCCGACAAACCCGCGGGGCCGCCGCCGACGATGAGCACGTCATACTCCATGCTCTCGCGTTCAACGGTTTCGTCCATGGAATAAGCCCTTTCGCGGATGTTGCGCGTCCGTCATAAAATGTCGCGCATGAAATATGAAGCGTTGCGCGCGGAATGACAGCCCCGAACCCTGAGGGGGATTTGGCGGCGCTCGCCTGGCTGGTGGCGGTTGGAGCGGACGAAGCGGTCGACGATGCGCCGTGGGATCGGCTGCGGGCGGCGGAGCCTCCGCCTCATCGGCCCGCGCCGTTACCCTCTCCTAACCTCCCCCATCGAGGGGGAGGGACCCGAATGAGCACGGATTTAATGGCCCTCCCCCTTGATGGGGGAGGGTTGGCTGGGGATGATCGTGGGTCGGCGCAACCCATGGCCCTGGGCACGCACGAAGCCGCCGCGAGCGCCCGTGAACTGGCCGCCGCCGCGGACTCGCTCGACGCGCTGAAAGACGCCATCGCACGATTCGATGGGATGCCGCTGAAGGCGACGGCGACCAACCTTGTGTTCGCGGATGGAAACCCCAACGCGCGGCTGATGCTGGTGGGCGAGGCGCCGGGCGGGGAAGAAGATAGGCGGGGGCTGCCCTTTGTCGGGGTCAGCGGGCAATTACTCGACCGGATGCTGGCGGC
>CAJCJC010000060.1 GCA_903970575.1 Alphaproteobacteria bacterium | reverse complement strand
CGAAGCATCGCTCCGGAAACGCCTTGCCAAACAAATCCAGCCCCGTACCCGAGGGCATCGCGCCGGTGATGGCGACGATCGCGGGGTCCGCCGTCGCCTCCTGGATCAGCGATTCTCCGAACACCTTGGTATAGGTCGGCGGTCCGGCCTTGCCCTTGGCTTGAGTTCCCGTTGTGACGTCGAACTTCGCCACGGCATGCAGCTTATCCGCCGTCGCCGCCGCAGGGGGATAGCCATGTCCTTTTTCGGTGACGACGTGAACGAGCACCGGCGCTTCCTCGTCCCAGTCGCGAATGTTGCGTAAGACTGGGAGCAGATGGTCGAGATTATGCCCGTCGATCGGGCCGACGTAATAAAAGCCGAGCTCTTCGAACAATGTTCCGCCGGTTACCATGCCGCGGGCATATTCCTCCGCGCGCTTGGCGACTCGCCTGACCGGCGCCGGCAGATGCTTGACGACATCCTTGGCGATATGGCGAATGGATCGATAGGAATGGGACGATATGAGCCTCGAAAGATAGGCGCTCATCGCGCCAACCGGCGGGGCGATCGACATGTCGTTGTCGTTCAGGATGACGATCAGACGGCTTTTGGTCGCTCCTGCGTTGTTCATCGCCTCATAGGCCATCCCCGCGCTCATCGACCCATCGCCGATCACGGCGATGACGTTGCGCTTCTCGCCTTTCAGGTCGCGCGCGACGGCCATGCCAAGGCCGGCCGAGATTGAGGTCGAGCTATGCGCCGCGCCGAACGGGTCGTATTCGCTTTCGCTGCGCCGCGTGAAGCCGGACAATCCCCCGCCCTGGCGCAGCGTGCGGATGCGATCGCGCCGCCCGGTCAAAATCTTATGCGGATAGGCCTGATGCCCGACATCCCAGATCAGCCTGTCATGCGGCGTGTCGAACACGTAATGCAGCGCCACCGTCAGCTCGACGACGCCCAAACCGGCTCCAAGATGGCCGCCCGTCACCGAAACGGCGTCCAGAAGCTCAGCCCGCAATTCGTCGGCAAGCGGCGTTAGATCGGATTCGTCCAGACGCCGCAGTGCGTCCGGCGTTGGCGCGCGGTCGAGAAGCGGTGTGCTCAGCCTATTCGGGATGCTCAAGTCTACTCCTCATTCCTAGCGACCGGGGCTGGGCATCCACCCAACCGACACGCCATCGGCGGCCGCCGATCGACGAGCGCGAGACATTAACGGCCGAAAGGCATACTGGCAATTTTAGGAAATCTTGCAAAAATTTAAGCGGCGCCGCGATGAATGCGTCATAGGCCGGGCTCAAGCGCGATCCAGCCGGTTGGCCCAAGCGCCTGAAGAGGCCTGAAGCCTGATTTATATGACATCTTCCGCGACCGTGCGATCCAATAGCCAAGATAAAGAAACGGCGATTGCCGTTTTTCCAATAGTTCTATCGCCGCGAGCACGATGAAGGTTCCGAGGCTTCGCCTCTGCGCGGTCGGATCGAAGAAGCTATACACCGCCGACAGCCCATCGGTCAGCGTGTCGACCAGCATCGCGCCCAGCAATCCATCGCGCGGATGCCGCAATTCCAGCACCCGGCTATCGGCCGCGCCGTCCTGAATCATCGCGCGAAAATCGAGAAAGCTCATCCGGGCCATGTCGCCATCGGCGTGGCGGTCACGCTGATACGCCGAAAAAAGCTCGTATTGTTCATCGCTGGCGATGGCCGGCCGCTCGATCATCAAGAGATCGGCGTTGCGCTTCAAAATTCGCTTTTGTGTCCGGTTGGGTTCGAACAAGGCCGCCGGAATTCGGACCGGGACACAGGCTTGGCAGGCCGGACAGACCGGGCGATAGACGATGTCATGGCTGCGCCTGAAACCCGCGCGCGTCAGCGTTGCATTCAGCTCCGGCGCATCCGCGCCATCCAGACGCGTAAACAGCTTCCGCTCGACCTGCCCCGGGATGTAAGGGCATGGCGATGGCATAGACCGGTAAAACCGGCGCAACCCGGCAAAATGCGGCGGTATGATCGACATTGCGGGACCAGAAGCATAACAGGCAAATCAAGTTCGTTAATTTGAGTGACGATTCGACTTGGCGCAAGCGCGACGTGCCTTGCTGGCGCGCAAAACCGCCGAGGCCCTCACGGCTTACCTTCAATCCCTCCCGATTACTTCGTATAGCTCTCCTTCGACTCCTCGGACGTAGAACCCTTCGCGGTCGTTCCCGTCGGGGGTTGGCAGAGCGCCTTGGCCCAGAAGCGCATAGCCGTTCGCCTGGAGACGGTCCCGGATGGCGGCCAGATCGTCGACGAGGAATGTGGTCATCGCGAACCCGGTCTTGTCCAGGGATGTCGGCCATGCGGGGGCGGGCATCGGTCGGAACTGGCGCAGTTCCCACCATTCCATGCACATGCCGGCCATGAACCCATATTGGAATTGTGTTCCTCTGGGCAGGTCGCAGAGGCGGTTGATCGATTCCCGACCGGCATAGCCTTCGGTGATGGATTTCAGGCCAAACGCCTTATCGTAGAAGTCGAGGAACGGCCATCGATCCCGCATGCCGATGACATGCGCGGAAATCGGGCCGAACAGGGGCCGGTTGGGCGTTGACGCGACCGGTTCCAGCGATGCTGGATCGACCTGGCAGGATATATAAAGAAACTCTCCGCCGCCCGGCACATAAAGGGACAGGCTCTTGCTTCCGGTTCGCGGCGGAGCCGGCTCGTCGGGCAGGGGCGTGATCCGTCGATGCGGATAAAACAGCGGCGGCGAGGTTGGCGTAAGGCCGCGCGCGATCAAATGGCGATAGGCCTCATCCCAGTGCCGCGTGGTGGTTTGGTAGCAGACGAGCCCGCCATCGACGCTAGCCGCACCCGGTCTTGGCCGATTCGCCGCCGCGCCTTTGGGCGCCTCCAGCAATCTTAGCAAGCCGCGCTCGGTCGGAAAATCCTCAACCGGACGCAACAATATATAGCGCCGCCCCGGCGCGCCCGCGCCGGCCACGGTCGGCAGGCGCTGTCCCAGTTCGCCGGCCGCGATGACGCGATACCCCAGCATATCGCGATAAAACTGAAGACTGGTCTCCAACTCCGCGGTCACGATCGTGAACACGTAGGATTCTACGTTGAACGGGTTAACCGGATCGGAATCAGCGCCGTACATCGGATCAATCGACATGAGAGCCGCCATCCTTTTGCGATTGAGGTCTCATTCTACCAGCGCCGTCTGGATCACGGTAAGAACCTTTGCCGTCCTATGCCCGTGGCCGCCACTGCGTCCGCCGAGCCAGCAAGCGTGATCGCCTCGCCGTCGCGCCAGCGTTCCGCCAGATCGCCATAATGAGGCGACAGAGGGTCACCGGATTCGCCGGTGGCGATTATGAAACGGCTTGAATCCAAATTCGCCAAGTCGAACACGCCCCGATAGCCCGGCCCATGGGCGTCAGGGAAATGCACAAAATCCGTGCGGCCGAACCCGGCGCGATTCACTGTCTCCTGACCGCCCGGCGCCGGCAGCCCGATATCGAACAAAGCGCCAAGCACCGGGATGCCGCCGAGCAATTGCGAAGTCAGCGCGGCAGGATGCGCCGCGCCCCATCGCCAGTTGGCGATGTTCGCGCCATAGGCCTTCGCCAGCGCCGCCATCGTTTCATCCAGCGCGTCACCCATTTGGCCGGGCGCGGAATCTCCCTGATGCGCGACGAGCCGGGTCAGCAGGAATGGGCTAAAGCCATATCCGAAAGCGCCCCGGCCGAGCGTGTCCGGACCGAGTGTTTTCGCGATCAGCTCTTGCTTCAGCCGCGACACCCAGGCGCTATAAATCAACGGCTCCGCCCGATCGCGCGGCATCATCCGGTCCCAGGCGCGTAGCAAAGCGATCGCCTGCATGCCGCTCTCGGTCCTGGGCTCGGCTTTTAGCAAATGGGGCAGCAACAGATCTGCCTCCTGCTCTTTTACGTCCAACTGCATCCGGGCGAAATCATCGGCGGTGAAGTTCGACCCGCCATCCAGCATCTCCGTGATGCGCTCGGCCCGAAACGGGTCATTGTCATCGCCGTTGCCGACATAAAGCGGAAAGTCGGGCGGCGCGACCCGATTATTGGCGTTGATAAAGCGATGAGAAGGCGGGTCGACCGCCTGCGGCAGTTGCTGGAATTCCGACACGCCGATCCAGTCCGCCGCGCCGCTCGACCCGGGGGCCGGCAAATCGTCTGTCGGTCGTTTGCGGATCGGCAATTCGCCGACCGCGGTGAAGGCGATATGGCCGTCCACGTCCGCGTAGGTGACGTTCTGCTCCGGAGAGACCCAAAGCTTGAGCGCGCTCTGAAACGAGAGCCAGTCAGTCGCCCGGTTCATGCCGCGAAACGCCTCGACCGTCGTGTCTTTTGGGTTCAGTCCGATAAACGACAGCGCGACGGCTTTGCCCGGTCCTACCGCTTTGGCCAGTTCCAGCGCGATATCCGACAGGATTGGCCCGTGCCGCGATTCGCGAACGGTCAGGTGGACATCCCGGCCGAATCGCACCTTGATGACCTCGTCCCGCGTTTCGAAAGCGGCGTCGCCATCCGGCGTCCTATAGCGGCCCGAATCGTCGGGCATCACGTCCTCCACGAACAGGTCCTGC
>CAJCJC010000059.1 GCA_903970575.1 Alphaproteobacteria bacterium | reverse complement strand
TGCGCGGAGGCCGGCATCGGGAAAACGCGGCTTTAGCGCGCCCTTACTCCGCGGCGTCCCGGGTCGCCGGTTCGAACGCGATGTTTCCAAGAGCCGATCGCGCCATGGCGTCACGACGCAGATGGACATCGAGCCGTTTCGCCAGGAACGGCAGCGAGAGCGTCGTCAAAATAGCGACGCCGGCCAGCCAGTCCATGCGGCCGACGGCGCCGCCCGGGCCTTCCGTCAATACCGAGGCCGCGATGACCATCGCCCCCGCCGCGCCCACCGATTCGAACGTCGACGCGAGCGACATGAACCGGCCGCGCTCCTCCGGCGGCGGAGCCTTGGTGACCATCGCCCCGACGATCGCGACCCGCGACAGGTTCAGCCCGAAGAACGCCGCGAAGAGGGGAAGAACGATCCAGATTCCGGCCCAGTGGATCGTCGCCGCGCCCCGCACGAACATCAGATAGATCACGATCGAGACGCCGACGCTGATGATCCTGAGCGGCGGGATGCCGCCGATACGATCGCTAAGCCGGCCGGCGAAATGCGGGCCGATGACGGCGAAGACGCCGCCGACCATCCACAGCACGCCCAGGCGATCCTCGGGATAGCCCAGATTATAGACCAGGAATGTCGCGAGATTGGGGATGAGAAGCGCCGAGCTTAAAATGCCGACGCCCTTCACGACCAAGGTCAGCCGGGTGATCGGCCGCCGGGCGATCGCCCAGAAATCGGCGATCATACGGCCGACGCTGTCCTGCTCGGGCTTCGCCTCGGGCGCCAGATCGCGGGGCAGCAAGGCATAGGCGGCGACGCCGATGGCGGCTCCCAGCACCGCGACGCCGAAGAACGGCAGACGCCAACCGCCGACCGCGCAGAGCAGCAGCGCGATCGGGATCCCGATGACGGAGGTGAGGGAATAGGTCCCGGTCACCGTCCCCATCGCGCCGCCGCGCCGCGCCTCCGCCACGCCATCCGCCAGGATGGTGAACGAGAGCGCCGCGGCGACGCCCCCGAACAGACCGGCGACGATCCTGATTGCGATCATGCTGAACATATCGACGGCGAGACCGCCCATAGCGGTTGCCGCGACCAGGCCTATCATGGCGATGCCGAGCGTCGGCCGCCGGGGAAACCGGTCCAGCATCAACGACCCGAGCAGCCCGGAGACGCAGGACGCCAATACATAGGCGACGCCGAGCAAGCCGATCTGCGCCACGGGAATGCCGAGCGGCGCCGCGAAGAACGGCCCCATCGGCAACACCATGGTGGAATCCATCACGTTGATGAATTGCACGGCGGCGACGATGAGGATCGTCAGCCGCTCGCTCGAGGAATAGGTGGACAAAGACCGCGCCATTGAGCCCAAACGATTGAAAGACGGACAGCACAAGGATCGCAGGCTTCGCGTCCCCTGCGCACAGCCACGGAGACATGGCTTCGTTGCGAGGCCATGACCCTTATGCCGGCGCTTGTCCAGGGGCCATCGGAAGATTACGTTAACGAATGATGACGATCATGCGGCCTTCCGCGCAGGAGTTCATGCGATGCCCGACAGTCTTATCTCCCAGAGCGGCTCAGAAATCGCCGATATCGATGGCTTGATCCAGCAGACGCATGACGAGCATGCGCGGACCCGCGCCGTCGCAGTGTTACATAATCATGCCTTGATGAATCTGCGATTTCAGCAGCGGGATATTCTGGAGCGGGACGCGGGCCCGGCCTTCGAGAAGGAACATGGGCATGCGCCGCGCGACGGGCGCGAGATCGCTGCGGCGATGGAGAACCATCCGTTCTATCGGTTCTATAGCGCCATTCGCTATAACGCGCAGGAGATGGGGCCGCTGTCGCGCATCGCAGCGGTGGAGCGCGCCTTGCCGGAGATGATCGAGGTGGCGCGGGACGCGGCCAGGCTGAACCCGGCCGGCGGATCGCTGCGGCTGAATCCCGATCTCGAAATTCCACGCTATGTCTCGGCGCTGGACGTTCATCTGGCGCCGGGCTGCTATTACTCGGAATACACCGAGGACGACGTCGCCCAGGGCGCGTTGCTAGGCGCGGCGCTGTCTGGGCTGGTCGGCAAGGGCAGGGTCAACAAGGCGCGCAATTTCGCCGGCATCGGCGAATCGATCGGCTATTGGCTGAAGCAGCGCTATCCCGATTTCAAGCCGCGCCGGGTGCTCGATCTGGGCACGCAATCGGGCAACAACCTTTTCGCCTATCGCAATCATTTCCCGGAGATCGAGCTTTATGGCATCGACGTGGCGGCGCCCTGCCTGCGCTATGGCCACGCCAAGGCCGAGCATGCCGGAATTCCGGTGCATTTCAGCCAGCAGAACGCCGAAGCGACGGATTTCCCGGACGGTCATTTCGACCTGATCGTCTCCAGCTTTTTCTTCCATGAGCTGTCGCTGTCAGCGACGCGGAAAATCTTGAAGGAGGCGCATCGCCTGCTGTCGCCGGGCGGGATTTTCGCGAGCATGGAATTGCCGCCGCATAAATCCTGCGACCCGTTCCTCAATTTCGCGTTCGACTGGGATACGAAGAACAATAACGAGCCGTTCTACGCCACCTATCGCGCGCAGGACCCAACCGCGCTGCTGGTCGAGGGCGGCTTTCGGCGCGACGCGGCGTTCGAGATCACGATTCCGGACATCACCACGTTCGACATGACCCGCTATCCGGAATTCCTGAAAGGCGCATTGACCGCGCCCCGGCATGGCGGCGGCGGCTGGTTCATCTTCGGCTCGCGGAAGGCTTCGTAACGCCGAATTACGAATCCAGGAACGCGGTGATCGCTCCTGACAATTCGGCCATGAATCCCGGGGCGCTGGTTTTCGGCAGGATTTTGAAGGTCGCGCCTGGGACCAGGGTTTCGATCTGGCGCGTGTTGGGCAGCAAGGGATCGTCGGCCGCCGAGATCGCCAAAATCTCGCTTTTGACCAGCGGCAGGCGCTGATCCTTCCTGTAGCCGAAGGCGGCCCTATAGCCCAGATGATAGGTGTCGATCGCCTTCAGGACTTCCAGCGTCCAGTTATGCAAGGCCTGGGCCGTGGGTAGGCCCGCCGCGCGGGAATTGGCGGCGTCGCGTCGAAACCACGGCCAGAAGAGATACTGGTCGCGGCAAAACAGGAACGCCCATTGCAGGTGGGAGCCGGTGAGGTCGGGCGTGACCGCCGGCGCGTAATTGGCCAGATACTCCGTGCGCTCCTCTTCCGAGAAGATGCCGACGCCGTCGAGCACCACCCGGCGCACCCGGTCCGGCGCAAGGATGGCGAGTTCGGTCGCGATGCTGGCGCCCGTGTGAGAGCCGTAAACATCGACCGTCGCAAGGCCCATCGCATCCAGGAACTCCAGCGTCGCCGCCGCGTAATCCGCGATCTCGGGGGCGTCGAGCGGCAGACGCGTGCTGTCGCCATTTCCCGGCGTGTCGGGCGCGATGACGGCGCGTGTTTCCCCAAGCGCCGCGATCAGGTTCTCAAGCTGCTTGCTCGACCCCGGCGAGGCGTGCAGCAGAATGAGCGGCGTTCCGCCGGCAGCGCCCGCGCGCCGGTAATGCACCTGGCGCGTGGGCAGATCGGCGAAGGCGCGCCGGATCACGGGGCGCCGACCGCCATCCCGCGTTTCACGCCCGGCCGCTCGGCGATCTCCTCCGACCACCGACGGAGATTTGGATAAGGCCCAAGCTGTTCGGGCAACCCCTTCACCGAACTCGCCGCCACGGGGTAAGCCAGGATGTCGGCCACCGAATAGGCATTCCCAGCCAGGAACGGGCTATCGCCCAGCCGCTTGTCCAGCACGCGCAGGTTACGCGCCGCCTGCGCCTGGAAGTGATCCACGACCTGCGTCGTGGATTGCGGGTGCATATGGGTGAAGACGAACAGGCCGGTGAACGCGCCGCTGATATCGGACGCCACGAGGGACATATAGCGATAGGCCTCGGCGCGCTCCCAGATATCCTTAGGCACGAACTTGCCGGATTTTTCCGCCAGATAGAGGACGATGGCGAGCGTCTGGGACAGGGCGAAGGGCTCGCCGTTTGGACCTTCGGGATCGACGATGGCGGGAATTTTGCCGGCCGGATTCAAAGTGATGAACGGGGGCGACAGATGCTCGCCGGCGGCGAAGTTCACGATATGCGGATTATACGGCAATCCGCATTCCTCCAGCATGATCGAGACTTTTTGCCCATTGGCTGTCCCGGCGGTGTAGAGTTCGATCATAGTCAGGTCTCCGTTAATTATTTCTTGATGTGAATTCAGCCGACGCGGCGTTCGTTGGTCAATGTCACCTGGAATAGTTTCTGGTCGCGGAACCAATGCCAGGTGCGGGCGCGGTTCTGGCCGTCATCGCTGATCTGGATCATCTCGCAGACATCGATGGTCGGGTCGTCACGATAGCCGAAGCGCAGATAGACGGTGAAATCGTCAACCTCCCACATCGATCCGGTGAGCACGCCATCGAACCAGAGCCGGCCGTCGCGATAGACGGTGTCGAAGGCGGCGCGGGTTTCGCGCCCGTCCGCCCAGACATTATGGGTGTTCAAGCGAAAATCGCAGCTTCCATCGGTCGGAAATTCCGAGAATATCCGCACCTCATACGTGTCGACCAATTCGCCGGTCGGCTTGATATGGGTATAGGTCCCGATCCAGTTACCCTCGTGCTTGGCGAAATGCGGCATCAACTCGCGAAGATGATTTGGCATGACGGCTCCTTGGATTCAGAGGCGCGGCTGGAGCACGACGCCGAGGCGGCGCGTGATGTCCTTTTTGTCGAGGTCGCCGCTGACGCCCTCGCCATTGACGATATTCTCCTTTTGCAGGCCCCGCGTCGCCTCGCGGCGCAGCAGCACGACGATCTGGGTGTCGTCGAACAGCGCGAAGGGGAATTCGTGCCAGGTGCCGATATGCATCGACAGCCCGGCTTTCCCATCGAACAGGAAGGCGCGGGCCTGATCGATATCCGGCAGGTCGGTATCGGTCGGCGGGGCCAGCACGGCGACGAAAGGCCGTCCACCCAAGGGCAGGAAGACCTGAGTATGCTTGAAATGACGTTCCATGTAACGGACTTCGAGCGGACGCCGCTGCACGGTGCAGAGCGCCATCTCGGTTTCCTCATCCGACACGAATTGCGGCCTGTAGCTTTGCACCTGACTGTAAAAGGCGCTGGGCGGAATGGCGGGCGTGCCGGCGCCGCCGACAAGCTCGCCGAACGGCGCGATATTTTCCGGCGTGGCGGCCTCGACCTTAAGTTCGGTGGTCAGCATTCGGCTCTCCTGGCGTCAGTTCGCAGTGTTAGGGTACGCGCATAAATACGGGCTTCATTCCAAATTTCGGCATTCCCAAACCACTCGTTTTAACCACAAAGACGCCAAGACACGAAGTCAGAAAAGATTTACTCATGAAGAGCTTCGCGAAGTTCGACGGCGTAAATTCATAAACTTGGCGTCTTTG